>NZ_NGVM01000001.1:0-161655 GCF_002238115.1 Streptococcus sp. KR
CTTGACCAACGGACCTGAGTTGTTATTTTCAACTCTTACTATTATACAGACTTTTCTAACTTTGTCAACTACTTTTTTTATCTTTTTTCATTTTTTGCATGGCTTCCTAGTATGTACGGATGTCAAACTCTTTAAATACAATACGTAAGTCTCTTAATACTCTTTGACGACCTCGGAAGCGTTAATTTCTTAAGACGCGTTCTAACTCTTCTTGTTTGTCTTTACTTTGTTTGTTTCTATAGTCTCTTAGTGTCTCATGAAAGAGATAATACTCATCTAGCCACAGACCTCCCTCGCTTATACGATGACTAATCTCACTTACTTCTTCATAAGGTTCTTTATCATATCTACGCTTCTGGCTTTCTTGTTTACGGATATGATCTAAAATTCGATTACGGAATTTTGTTTTGAAGTATCTACGTAAGCGTGGTATATCTTCTACTAGTCCTTCTTCTCTACTGATCAATTCATGTAAGCAAATCATACCCTCTTGATCCCAATCCGATAGCTCCCATAAATGGAGATGATATTCATTTCTACACTTATATACAATCCCCTGGACTTCTTTATACAATTCTTTAAACATAACTTCCCCCTTTCTAGATACAGTTTAACAGATTCAGAAACACTTTTGTCCCATTTCCTCCGTTCTGTTCTCTACACTGCCTCAACTGCACAAAAAAGAGAGGACATTCCTCTCTTTGGGTTATTTTTCATCATTCATTTTTGACTTTACTTCATCATAAGATAATGCATGAGATTCCTCTTCTACGGTTTCAGGCATCTTTCCTGTTTCGTAAAGAGATTTAATTTGTGTACTATCCAATGTTTCGTATTTCAATAATGCTTCTGCAATCAACTTGTGAGTTTCACGATTTGACTGAATAATTTCAGCAGCTTTATTTCGTGCTTCATTCAATAATGAACGAACCTCTTCATCAATTTCATAAGCTGTTTGTTCTGAAATTGATTTTTGAGGACTCTGTGCACCAAACATAGCATGGTTTCCTTCATATTGTACTGGGCCAAGTTTTTCACTCATACCGTACTCTGTAACCATTGCACGCGCCATTTGTGTCGCTTGTTCAAAGTCGTTTGAAGCTCCTGTAGTTTGGACATTGAAGATAATTTCTTCAGCTACACGGCCACCCATTAAACCAGCCAATTGCTCTTTCATATCTTCTTTGGAAAGAAGCATTTGGTCTTCCTTAGGAAGTGCAATCATATAACCGCCTGCACGGCCTCGTGGTACGATAGTAACTTTATGAACAACACGGGCATTCGATAAGACTAGACCAACAATGGTATGTCCAGCCTCATGGTAGGCAACCAATTCACGTTCTTTTTGTGAAACTGTCTTATCTTTCTTAGAAGGACCAGCAATAACTCTATCTTCTGCTTCATCAATATCTGAGGCATCAATTATCGATTTATTGCGACGAGCAGCAACTAAAGCAGCTTCATTCAATACATTCTCTAAATCAGCACCAACAAAACCTGGAGTTTGTTGGGCAACTAATTTCAAATCTACATCTTCTGCTAAAGGCTTGTTCTTAGCATGAACTTTCAAGATTGCTTCACGACCTTTAACATCAGGGCGACCAACCAATACTTTTCTATCAAAACGTCCTGGACGCAAAAGGGCAGGGTCAAGTACATCTGAACGGTTTGTCGCAGCGATGACAATAATTCCTTCATTTCCCTCAAAACCGTCCATCTCAATCAAAAGTTGGTTCAAGGTTTGTTCACGTTCGTCATTTCCTCCGCCAAGACCAACTCCACGTTGACGTCCAACAGCATCAATTTCATCGATAAAGATAATAGCTGGTGCTGCTTTTTTGGCATCTTCAAAAAGAGAACGGACACGACTAGCTCCAACTCCGACAAACATTTCTACAAAGTCAGAACCTGAGATACTAAAGAATGGAACACCTGCTTCTCCGGCGACTGCCTTAGCAAGCAAAGTCTTACCTGTTCCCGGAGGTCCCTCTAGAAGGACACCTGCTGGAATACGGGCTCCAAGTTTTGTAAATCGTTTTGGATCTTTTAAGAATTCAACAACTTCAACTAGTTCTTGTTTTTCTTCCTCAGCTCCAGCAACATCTGAAAATCTTACTTTAATATCTTCTTTATTTGCAGCTTTAGCCTTACTACGTCCAAAACTCATCGGGTTACGACTATTATTTCCTCCCATATTTCCCATCATCGAGAAGAGGAAGAAGAAGAGGATACCGAATGGCACAATGGATACAAGAATATTAATCCACATACCACTTGAACTTTCATGCTTAATAGTTACTTCCGCTTTATGGTCAGAAGCAAGCTTTTGTAATTCTGATACTGTAGTATCTGAAGGAAGAATAATACTTGAAAATTTCTCTACTGTTGTAGCAGAAGGAGAAAAGAATTGAATGCCTGTTTCTTCTTTACTTGTTTTAGGATTTTTATAAACACCTGAAACCTCGATAACACTGCCATTTGGTTGGTAAGTCAATTCTTTTACATTGTCATCGGTAATTTCTTTTACCAATTCTGTATAATTAATTTGCTCACTTTTCCCTGCAACACTACCTGTACTAAAATACTGGTAAGCTGTAACTAGGAAAAAAATAAGTAATAACCATAGAAAAGGATTTTTAATTAAACCATTATTTTGTTTTTTCATTAAAAATTGTTCTTTCTAATTTGAATACACTTCTTCTTTCAATACTCCAACATAAGGAAGGTTACGATAATTTTCTTTGTAGTCTAAGCCATAACCTACTACAAACTCATTTGGAATAGTAAAGCAAGTATAGTCTGCCTCAATTTCTACAACACGTCCCTCTGGTTTATCCAATAATGTTGCAATCTTAACAGAAGCTGCATCTCTTACAATAAACATATCTCGCAAATTCTTCAAAGTTTGACCTGTATCAATGATGTCCTCTACAAATAGAACATGTCTTCCTTTAATATCTTGAGTTACATCTTGCTTGATATTGATGACACCACTACTTGCTGTTCCACCATGATAGCTAGAAACCATCATAAAGTCCATTTCAATATGTGTATCAATATGTTTAACCAATTCAGCCATAAAAGGGATAGATCCTTTTAAAATCCCAATTAAAATCGGATTTTTTCCTGCATAGTCTTTAGTTAGTTGGGCACCTAATTTTTTAGCAGCTTCTGTAATTTCATCGTGTGAAACAAGGATTTTTTTAATATCGTTTTCTAACATTTTTTTACCTATCTATTTTTTCTATATAAAGTACAGTGTTCATTATATCATTTTTCGTGTTTTTACTCAAATTACTGGTCGCAATTCCCAAAATTGAGACAATTTCACCAAATTGCTCAATAATCAGAGCTGATTTTCGCTTTTCCATAGGGATTTTCAAATCAATAAATAGACGTCTGAGTTTTTTTCTATGCCCATTTTGAATCAAAAAATCTCCTGTTTTTCGATGACGAATGTGTATTGATGTTTCCCGTGAAACAGGTACCTGCTGAATGAATTCACCTTCTAAAGGAAGTCCAAAGGAAAATAAATAACCTTGGTAAGATACCTGATTTTGATAGTGTAACACAAGTTCATCTTCCTTTTCATCAGACTGAGGACTGATTTTACAAATCTTAAACCATTGGTACTCTTTTATCAATTCATAACCATTTTTTAGCGGATGACGATACTGGCTTTTAGTTTTTAAAATCTGCCGAACTTCTTCAAACTGAGCTTTTGTAAGATTCAAATCTGGAAAACGATTCAGATAAGTTTGAAGTAAAACTCTTTGTGTCGACTCAGAGTAAGACAATAGCTGCTCTAAATTTTCTACATTAATATTCTTTGATAATTCAGCTATAGCTAAGTCATAATCTAAAATTTCATTGCCGATGCTTAAGATTGCATATCTAAATCGAGGATTTTCTTTTTCTAATTCTGGTAAATAAGAATTTCGAATACGATTGCGAAAATAATGATTTTCCTGATTTGATATATCTTCAAAGTGGAAAATTGGTGGAAAGTCTTTTTTCTGAAAATGCAAGAAGGGCCGAATGATTTCTATCTCTCCTACTACTTGCTTCTCCTTAATTCCTGATAGATAGCGCAAACGAGTACCTCGAATCAAACGCATCAAAATCGTTTCCACCTGATCATCAGCATGGTGGGCAGTGACTAAAGCTGTCGCACCTGTCTTTTTCATGACCTCTTGAAAAAAATCATAACGAAAATGTCGAGCACGCGCTTCTGAAAATTCTCCTGAAAAATTGCTGATATAAATAGGAAGCTCTGCTTCAGCAGCCAACTTCCTTAATTCCTTTTCTTCCCAATCTGATTCAATTCTCTGCTTATGATTTACATGAGCTAGGATCAATTCAATTGCTAACTCTTTTTTATAGGTAGATAATACCTTAAATAGAAACATAGAATCTAATCCACCAGAAAGAGCAAGCACCACCTTAGTATGTTTTTTAAAATATTCTCTCTTGAGAAAATGATTTAAAAAATCTTGTTCCCTCATTTTAGAACCTCATAAACGTCCTTGGCTATCTGAGAAATCGTATCATAATCAGAATTCTTAGTGAAAATAGAAATAACAAATGGAGAATCTGCATAGATAACGCCCGTATCATGCTTAAATTCATCCGCATCTCCAATTTTATGAGCTACTTTAACAGAAACACCTTTGGCAATTCTCTCATTATCAAAATCTGTTTTAGTCAAAGAATCCAATACAAGTCCATTTTGGTTATAAATAGCTTCCATGACTTTCCCAGCCATTTTAGAAGAAATCAATTTTTCTTTTGGATCCCAATCATCTCCCATAATAGCAGACGTCTTGGATTTGAATATAGCATCAGATTGATTTGAAATGTAATATCCCAATAGATTATGAGCTACATTATCCGATTCTTTAGATACTTTTGAAATTAAATCCTTGAGAGAATAGTCTTTATTATCCTCTTTTTTAGGAAGGCTACCACTTCCCTCTGGTTTATAAGAACCTGGAAAATCATTGACTGCTGATACGTATTTTACAGTCGTGTCTAACTGATAAAGACCCTCATTTATTTTTTCTTGCGTATAGTAGAGATAAGGTAATTTTAAAATGCTAGCTGCATACATCTTTTCATCTTGATTAATACCAGCTTCTTTTCCAGTAGTCAGTTGCTTAACATAAATAGAGAAAGAAACTTTCTGATATTTTTCAGATAATATTTCTTGCACTTTATTCATCCGATTATCTTCTTCAGAAGTTAATTCCTTATCTACCCATCCAACTTGATCAATATGTAGAAATTCTTTCCCTTCTACAAACATGGTCTTATCAATTGAAACTTGCGAATAAGCTGATAAGGATGATTTCACTTCTTTTAAATCATAAGGACTGTTATACAGTTTAAAATCAGATTCTAACCATACTTTTTTTATTGTTGGAGTTACCTCTGACTGATCATATAAAAATCGTTTGTCTGCAGCAATAAATTGATGATTGGATAACTTAAATACTGGAATTCCTTGTTTATTTAAACGCCACTCGGTTATTTGAAAACTTGTTTGGGGAGTCAATTTTCCAGATTCCACTACTAAATCTTCATTCGCATAAACAGGAACCTCTCCATAAACCATGGGATAACTTAATTTTTCTCTAAAATAAATACCAAAGTCAGATTGTGAAAGGTAATAAATTTCTTTCGAAGTATATACAACTTCTTTTTCTGTGCTAACGACTTTTGAAACTGTCAAAAAACTTGGTAGCAACAAAATAATTAAGAATTTACGCATTCTTCCTTTCCTTTTCCTCTTGTAAACGCAATAGTTGATTTTTATCAGACAACTCTTCTAGTTTTTCATCCGATAGACTCAAAAATTGCTCAATTACGTCTAATAAATTTTCCATTTCATCACCTTGGAAGCAAGTCAGGAATCGTATAAACAGCTTCCCGATTCTTAGAATAATAATATTTTGCACGCATGTATTTAGCAGCGTAATCTTCATCTTTCAACTTTGTAGCAAAAGCTGTCTCTTTCTCCTTTTCCTCACTCAAGTTTTGATACTGAGTTTGCAAGTCTGATAACTGTTGACGTCTTTGGAGTAATTGGTGATAACTTTGAGCAAGATTATAAGTTGGTAAAATGAACAATAAAATCATCAAAATAAGAACCCAACCCATGAAACGATTACGTTTTTGTCGTTCCTTCATCAGATAGCGACGACGTTGATGTTCATTTTGAATAAAAGAATTATTCAATTGTACGATATTTTTAGACATTTTCTTCTACCCGTGTTTCACTGATAATTTCATACATGCCTGCTGCATCTTCTTTTTTTGTACTATCTTTCATCTCCAGTACTTTTACAAGTAGCAACTTATTTCCAAAGCGAATTTCAACTTGGTCATTAACTTTCAAATCCGTTGAACTTTTTGCCAAGATTCCATTTACCTTGATTCTACCTTTATCTGCTACTTCTTTTGCGACTGTACGACGCTTGATAATTCTTGATACTTTTAAATATTTGTCTAATCTCATTTTTATTACCTCAAATTATTATTGTACCATTTTTCTCCATTTTATAGAAGAAAAATGTTAAAGAGAATTGCCTTCTTTCGACACTTTTATCTCTAATAAACTTTCTCCAAAAATGAGCAGACCTTCTAAAATTTCATAGTCCTTCTTGTTTCGAACATCAAATACAACTTCCATTAATCCCTTATTCTCAGCTATAGCTGCTTTTAAGTTCGTTGCGGATAAAGCTTTAAAATAATCTTGAGCCAAGAACAGTCGCTGAGTAATTTTTTCAAATTGAACTGTAATCTTATTTTCTTTTCGTTCCACACGTTGAACAAAGACCCTATCAAGATAAGACTTAACCAAACCAATCTCTAAAAGATAGGCTACCACGTCTGGGTACTCTCCAAATCGGTCCATCAACTCTTCTTGTAATTCTTCGTAGTTGACACGGTTGTCAATTTGACGAATTTTCTTGTAAATTTCAATCTTATGTCGTTGATCAGAAATATAAGTATCAGGAAGATAGGCATCAATTTGTAAAATCAATTCGGTATTTCCTTTGGTTTTTGTGTTCCCATTACCATGTCGTTTAGCAATAGCTTCCTCCAATAACTGCGAATACAATTCAAAACCAATAGAATCAATGAAACCAGACTGGGATTTTCCTAAAAGATTTCCTGCTCCGCGAATCGAAAGATCTCGCATTGCAATCTTAAATCCTGATCCCAATTCTGTAAATCCTTTAATCGCTTCTAATCTCTTCTCGGAGACTTCACTGATTGATTTTTCTGGACGATACATGAGATAGGCATAAGCAATACGATTACTACGACCGACTCTTCCTCTTAACTGATACAAGGTTGACAAGCCCATATGGTCCGCATTTTCAATAAATAAAGTATTGGCATTTGGAATGTCCACTCCTGTCTCAATAATGGTAGTTGTCACCAAAATATCATACTGACCTTCAATGAAATCCAGTAGAGTATTTTCTAACTGAATCTCACTCATTTGCCCATGAACATACCCAATCGAAGCCTCTGGAATCAACTCCTGTAATTCGGAAACCTTCTGGTCAATCGTGTCAACTTTATTGTAAAGATAGTAAACTTGACCTCCACGCTCCATTTCACGCAAGACAGCATCACGAATCACACTATCATTCTTTTCTAAAACATAGGTTTGCACTGGATAACGATTAGTCGGCGGAGTTTCAATAACAGACAAATCTCTGATTCCCAACATAGACATATGAAGGGTACGAGGAATTGGCGTTGCTGTCAAGGTCAGGACATCTACTTGTTTTTTCAGTTCTTTCAAGGTTTCCTTATGCTTGACACCAAATCGCTGTTCCTCATCAATAATCATCAAGCCCAAATCAGCAAACACAACATCTTTTGACAAAACACGATGTGTTCCAATCAAAATATCAACTTGACCCTTTTTCAATTTTTCAAGTGTTTCAGTCTGCTCTTTTTTACTTCTAAAGCGACTCAATACATCAATATTAACTGCAAAATTTTGGAATCGTTCCTTAAAATTCGTATAGTGCTGTTGCGCTAAAACCGTCGTCGGAACGAGAACGACAACCTGTTTGTGATCATTGACTGCCTTAAAGGCTGCACGCATAGCAACTTCAGTCTTTCCAAAACCAACATCCCCAACTAAAAGTCGATCCATTGGTTGAGAAGCCTGCATATCTCTCTTGATTTCCTCAACACTACGAAGTTGATCATCCGTTTCAACATAAGGGAAGGCATCATCAAAAGCATGTTGATCCTCATCATCAGCTGAGAAAGCAAAACCCTTCAACTGACTGCGTTCAGAATAAAGTTTAATTAAATTGTCAGCTATATCCTCTACCTGGTTCTTAACTTTTTGCTTGGACTTTTTGAAATGACCATCATTTAATTTATTGAGTTTTGGCGCTTTCCCATCACTTGAAATATATTTAGACAGTAACTGAATCTGCTCTACTGGTATGGAAATTTGATCCCCATTTTGATACTGGACACTTACATAATCACGGTGAATTCCCTTGATTTCAATTGTTTCAATTCCTAGATATTGACCAATCCCATGGATATGGTGAACAACATAATCTCCTTTTTCAAGTTCATTGTAATCTTTTAATCTCTCTGCATTTGACGCATGTTGTCTTCTAAAACGACGCTTCAATTTCTTTTGAAAAATCTCATGTTCAGTTATCAATAAAATCTTTTCATCTACAAAATGAAAACCATGTCTGAGATTACCCTCGATTAAGTTTACAGATTCTTTACAGATACTTGACTTATCTCTGGAATCTAATTTAATCTGGTATTCCTCTAAAACATCCTCCAATGTTTTACTTCCCATTGAATTGCTAGACTGAAGAATAATAGTGTAATTCATTTTTTTGTATCGCTCAATTTCTTCTTTTAGAAAAGAAAATTGATTGAAAAACTCTTGCATGGGATATTGATTAAATTGATAAATTTGATCAAACTTGAGATTTCCTAACCCTTTTTGCAGGTTAGAGAAAAAGGTAACCGGACTCTGTTTTTTATAGATTTGCTCTGTATCAGCAAAATACTGCATCTCAGAAAATGCTTTACTGTTCTGTAATTCTTCTGTAAAGTATTGTGCTAATTCTCTTTCAAAGACTTCATACTGATTCATTAATTTCTGATAATCATCAAAGAATACTGGGGTATCTTTTTCAATATAGTCAAAAACAGTCCATGTCTTGTCATAACACAAAGATAAAAACTTTCTAGAATCTAAATGAATTTGTTTTTGATGAAAACTTGAAAGAATTTCTTCTAAGTATGATTTTAAAATAGGTGATAAGGTCTTTGAAATTTGTTTTTCTAAAGCTGACTGACCTCGTTGATAATCCTTTTCTCTCAAAAGCATATCACTAGCTGGAAAGATGGTGAGTTCTGTCTGATTTTCTTTCGATAATTGTGTTTCGACTTCAAATGACCTAATACCATCGACTTCATCACCAAAAAACTCAATTCGGCAAGGTTCTAACTGAGATATTTCAAAAATATCTAAAATATCTCCTCGCAGACTAAATTCGCCCTGAGTTTGTACTTGAGTAACTTTTCGATAGCCTACCTCTTTTAACTGATGGATAAGTGCATGTTGGTCATATTCTTCACCAACTGAGATTTTTATAATACTATCTTTGAATACATTGGGAGACGGTAAAATCAATCGGCTTGCTGCGATATTACAAACTAAAATCCCTTTCTTAGATGAATCAGTCAAAAAACGCAAGGCTTCAACCCGTGAAATGATTTTTTCTTGTGAAGACATCAAAAACTCGACCATAGGGGAGTCATCTACCAAAAATGGATAGACAAGTTCCTCACCCAAGATAGAGATAAGATCACTAACAAGTCCTTCTGCTTCTCCATAAGTTGACGTCAACAACACAATCTTATCTTCTTTTTCTAGACTACTTGCAATTGCAAGAGCCTTAGTAGACGTTGATAAACCAAGTATTAGTTGTCTTTTCTTATCTGTCAGATTTTGATGCCATTTTTTGATCTGATTATTTTCTAAGAATAAATCTAATAAGGTCACCATTTATCCGTTATACCTCTGCATTGTTTTCTCAAAATTTTTCTCTTGTAAATAATAGTTTACAGCATCGTCAACTTTGTCAATAGACTGTAAAATGCCGATATAATCATCCTTGTCAAACTTACTCAAAACATGGTTAACAACTGACATGCCATTTTTAGGTCTTCCGATTCCAATCTTAACACGATTAAAGGTTTGGGTTCCAATATGTTGAATAATAGACTTGATACCATTATGACCACCTGCTGAACCTTTTGCTCTTAAACGAATTTTCCCAACTTCCATGTCAAGGTCATCGTAAATAACGAGTAAATCTTCAATATCCAAACCATAATAAGTCAATAAAGCATGGACTGCTTTTCCACTTTCATTCATAAATGTCATTGGTTTGACCAGATAAATTTTTTCTCCATTTAGGAAAAAGGATGCTAGGTCAGCTTGAAATATCTTATCGTGTGTAAATGTGACATTCTGTTTTTTCGCTAGTTGGTCAATCAACATAAAACCAACATTGTGTTTTGTTTCAAAATATTTATCCCCTGGATTTCCTAATCCTACAAGTAATTTGGTCATTTATTTTTCCTTTCAAAAGCCAAAAGGGTTGGAATTTTTTTCCAACCTAATTGACACTATTTATTAAATTTCTTATACATTAAAGCGGAATTCCATGATATCGCCATCTTGAACGATATATTCTTTTCCTTCTTCACGCAAACGTCCAGCTTCTTTTACGGCCTTTTCAGATCCGTATTTCACTAGATCCTCATATGACATGGTTACTGCACGAATAAATCCTTTTTCAAAGTCTGAGTGGATAATCCCAGCTGCTTGAGGAGCCTTCATACCACGTTTGAAGGTCCAAGCGCGAACTTCTTTTTCACCAGCTGTGAAGTAAGTTCCTAGTCCAAGTAAGTGGTAAGCTGCACGAGTCAACTTGTCAACGCCTGATTCTGTCAAACCAAGTGCTTCAAGAAACTCTTGCTTATCTTCTTCGTCTAACTCAGAAATTTCTTCCTCAGCACGCGCAGAAATAACGACTACTTCAGCATTTTCTGTCGCTGCGAATTCACGAATTTGTTTAACATAGTCGATAGAGTCAGGATCTGAAACCACATCCTCGTCCACATTCGCTACATAAAGAACTGGTTTAGTCGTCAACAGGAAGAGACCTTTGACAACTTTTTGTTCTTCATCTGTAAACTCGATTGTACGAGCTGATTTTCCATCTTCAAGGACTGGTTTAATCTTTTGAAGAACATTAAACTCTGCTACTGATTCTTTATCTTTTTGCGTACGTGCCATCTTTTCTACACGCGCATAACGTTTATTGACTGATTCTAAGTCAGCAAGAATCAATTCCAGGTTAATGGTATCAATATCCGCAAGTGGATCCACAAAGGCATCTTCACGTCCTTGCTCTCGCATGACATTTTCATCATCAAAAGCACGAACTACATGAACAATCGCATCTACTTCACGGATATTGGCCAAGAATTTATTTCCTAGTCCTTCTCCTTTTGAAGCTCCTTTTACAATCCCTGCAATATCTGTAAATTCAAAAGTTGTTGGAACTGTCTTTTTAGGAGTAATCATTTCAGTTAGTTTTTGGAGGCGTTCATCTGGAACTTCTACCATTCCAACGTTTGGATCAATCGTCGCAAATGGGTAGTTTGCTGCCTCTGCTTCTGCTTTTGTAATTGCATTAAATAGTGTTGATTTACCAACGTTTGGCAAACCAACGATACCTGCTGTTAAAGCCATATTTTCTCATTCTCCGTTTTCATTTCAATCCCTAATATTATAACACAAAAAGGGAAAACTTGCTAACCCTCTAACTAAGGGTTCTCATACTCTTCGAAAATCTCTTCAAACCACGTCAACGTCGCCTTGCCGTATAGATATTACTGACTTCGTCAGTTCTATCTGCAACCTCAAAACAGTGTTTTGAGCAACCTGCGGCTAGTTTCCTAGTTTGCTCTTTGATTTTCATTGAGTATCAGTCAATAATTTTATTCATTTTTCGATCAAAATCATAGCGCCCCATCATGACAACATGGTCACAATTACTACATTTAATTTTGATATCTGCTCCTACACGTGTAATTTCCCAACGATTGGCCTTTTTACCTGTTGACTTGATGGTGCAAGCATGTGGTTTTTTCATTTCAACAAAATTTCCAACTTGATACATACTACTCTCCTTTTCTTTTTCGATTATATCATAAAAGAGGCGAGCTAGGCTCAACCTCTTTAACTTAATTTGTACGAACTGGTGTAATGAGCTGCATGAAGTCCTCGTCAGTATCTGCTGGCACAAGAGTAAATGGACGAACAGCTGAGATAAAGCTAATAGTCACCTTTTCGCTATTTAAAGCTTTAAGGGAATCAATCAAGTAAGTTGGGTTGAAACTAATAGTCAAATCTTCACCAGTAACCTGATCAGTATCGATTTCTTCGTTTACTTTACCAACTTCTGGAGAGTGAACATGGGCGCTAACAATCCCATCTTTAATTTCAAGTTTCACAGTACCATTTTGAGTCGCACTTGATAAAAGACGAGCACGCTCCATTGACTGGCGTAAGTTTACCACATCAAAAGTAATAGTAGTGTTAAAGTCTGTTGGAATCAAACGATCTGTATCAGGATAGTTACCTTCTAACAAACGAGTATAAAAGCTAATATTTTCGCTTCTAAAGAGGATTTGATTGTTGGCAAAGAAAATCTCTACAGTTTCAATATCGTCTGTAAATACTGCTGAAAATTCGCGTAGAGAACGGCTAGGAATGACAACATCAAAATCATCACTATTTTTCTCAAGCGTTAATTTTTTCTGGCTTAGACGATGAGAGTCTGTTGCCACTGTTTTTAGCTCCTTGTGTTGACTTAATACAAAATGAACACCTGTTAAAATTGGACGACTCTCTTGTGTACTTGCAGCAAAGGCTGTTTCATTGATAATTTTCTTGAGTAATTTTGTTTCAAGAACCAAAGGAGTGCTTGCTGAAATTTCTTGGATTCGTGGATATTGTTCGCTATCTTTTCCTTTTAGGGTAATTTCTGATTTACCACTCGTTAAAACAATTTGATTTTGTTCAATTTCTTTAAAATCAAGAGTCACATCAGGTAGACTAGATACAACATTGATAAAGAAAGAAGCTTCAAGAAGAATTGAACCTAAAGAAGTAATTAACAAACCAGCATCTTCATTTTTTTGAGAAATAAAATTTTCAATTGAAATTTGACCATTTGAACCAATTAAAGTAACACCTTCATTGGTCACGTCAATTTTGACAGTTGATAAAATAGGAATGGCATTTTTAGAACTAATAGCTCTCTTAGTAGTATTTAAAGCTTGTAGAAATAAATTTTTATTAATTGAAAAATGAATCATGGATTCTCCTTTATTTATTTTTAGTATTAGAAGGATAATAGTAATAATAGAGTCTGTGAAATCTGTGGAAAACAGACTTTAAACAAGTCATATCAAGTTTTTTAGCTTGTTTAAAAAATGTGGATAAAAAAGATAAAAAAGCAAAAGTTATCCACAAGTTATTTGATTTTCTTTTTGATTGATTCAATTTCTAAACGTAAATTATCGTCTTCATCAATCAAAGATTTAATTTTAGCATGGGCATGAATGACTGTTGTGTGATCTTTTCCACCAAATTCCTTCCCAATTTTTGGAAGACTATTATCTGTTAGTTCTCTAGATAAATACATAGCTACTTGACGGGCTAAAACAATATTTTGAAGGCGTCTACTTCCCTTCATTTCTTTGACACTGACACCATAAAAGTTACCAACTTCATTTTGGATTTTATCAATTGGGATGACGAGGATTTGGCTAACATCTTGTTTGCGAGCTCTAATGGCTTCTGCAGCGATATCGATAGTGATATCCTTAATCTTCTTCACTCTTGCAATTAAAGTGATGTCGTTGATTGCTCCTTCAAGTTCTCGAACGTTTGAATCAAATTGGCCAGCTAGGTATTCTAGGGTATCACTTTGGAAATTGTAGTCTAAATGCTCTGTTTTACTTTGTAAAATGGCAATACGTGTTTCAAAGTCAGGTGGTGTGATGTTTTGCGTCAAGCCCCAGCTAAAGCGCGTGACAAGCCGTTCTTCAAGGCCTTCTAAGTGTTTAGGACTACGATCACTAGTCAGAACAATTTGTTTTTGATTGTTATGGAGAACATTGAAAGTATTGAAAAATTCTTCTTGAGTTGCAACTTTTTTGCCACTCAGCGATTGGATATCATCAATTAACAAGAGATCAAGACTACGGTAAGTTTTTTTGAACTTTTCCATTTCACCAAGTCTCAGGTGTTCAAGAAAGTCGTTGATAAAGCTTTCAGCAGGGATGTACTTCACACGCGCATCAGGAATATTTTTCAAAATCTCATTCCCAATTGCATTGAGTAAGTGAGTCTTACCAAGGCCAGGTCCTCCATAGATAAAAAGAGGGTTATAGGTCAGAGCCAAATCTTCAGAGACAGCCAAAGCGGCTGATACTGCCCAAACATTTCCATCTCCTTGGATAAAATTATCAAAGGTATACTTTTCTTTTAATCCAGTATCCGAATAAGGAATAGATGCTAACTTTGGACTATAGTCATAAAGAGTTGAATTTGTAGCTTCTTCAACTTGTGAAATAGTCGTATCTTGAGGCTTGGTGAAAATATAGTGGGGAGTTATTTCAGCATCATAAATTTCAAAACCAGCTACTACAATGATATCTTTTAGTTGTTTTTCCCAGACCATTTCCATTTCAGATCGTGGTAAAAATATAGTGGCAACATTTTCCTCTACCTTAATGAGTTCAGCTTGAATAGCATAGAAATCATACATGGATCGAGTCAGTCTTTCTTGAGCAAATTCTAATATACGATTCCAAAATTGTTTTTCTTTCAATCCTTTCTCCTCCTTTACTATTTAAAAGTTTAATGCTAGACTTATTTTACCATAGATAGTAAGAATTTTCCACAAGCTGTGAAAAATAATCCACAATGTTATCAAGTTTTATCCACAGGTTGGGGATAAAATCAGAAATTATTGATTTATTAAGCTTTTTACTGAAAAAAATAGTGGATAACCTTGTGAGATAAAAAAATAAAAGAACAGCCTTATTTCAGGCTGTTGATAATTCTACTGTATTCTTCTTGATTTGAAAAAGAAATAATGATTTTTCCACTGTCTTTTTTAGACAGTTTGATTTCTACATCTAATCCGAGTAGTTTTTTTAACTGTTCTTCTTCATTTTGTATGAAATGATCATTTTTTTGCAGTTTCTTTTGTTTTTTCTCTGTCAGAAGAGCTTCTAATTTTCTTACAGAAATGTCTTCCCCTATGATTCGTTGAAAGAAATAGTCTTGTTGTTCCTTATTCAACCCAACTAGAGAACGCGCATGGGCTTGTGATAGTTTGCCATTTTCTACTTCTGAGAGGATCTGTTCTGGCAAGGACAGCAAGCGAATAGAGTTACTGATATAAGGACGAGACTTGCCCATTTTATCTGCAATTTCAGCATGGGTAAATCCTTTCTCTACAAGAGATTCATAGGCGCGTGCTTCTTCTATTGGATTTAAATTTTCTCTTTGCAAATTTTCAATGATGGACTGGACCATCATCTCTTGATCTGAAAGCTGTTTAACAACAGCTGGGATAGACCTTAGACCAGCTAAAAGTGAAGCCCGATAGCGTCTCTCTCCTGCAAGGATTTCATAACCAATAACAGGAGATTGACGAACAATAATCGGTTGAATGACCCCATTTTCTTTAATAGACTGTGCTAGTTCATGTAGTTTTTCTCCATCAAATTCTTTTCGAGGTTGATAGGGATTTTTTTGTATATCTGTGATAGAAATCATTTCAAATTTTTCCATGATTCTACACTAACACATCTTTTCTCTTATGTAAAGCTTTCTTTACATAGATGTCAATTAAGATTCTAAATCACCTGAACTCTTGTCAAGTTTAATAGATGTAGTTTCTTCTTTACCGTTACGATAGTAAGTTATCTTAATGGTGTCTCCGATAGAATGATTGTAAAGAGCACTTTGTAAGTCTGTTGATGAAGCAATGTCTTTGTCGTCTACTTTTGTAATAACATCGTATTTTTCAAGGTGACCATTGGCAGGCATATTGCTCTGCACAGAACGAACAACGACACCAGATGTTACATTGCTTGGAATATTCAGTCTTCTAAGATCACTTGTATTAATATTTGAGAGATTGACCATTTGGATGCCCAAAGCTGGATGAGTCACTTTTCCGTTCTTTTCCAACTGTTCAATAATATTGATAGCATCATTTGCAGGAATTGCGAACCCAAGTCCTTCTACAGACGTTCCTCCATTTGTTGCAATTTTACTTGAGGTAATTCCGATAACTTGCCCTTGAATATTGATAAGTGGTCCACCAGAGTTACCTGGGTTAATAGCAGTATCAGTTTGGATAGCTTTTGTAGAAATGGCTTGTCCATCTTCAGATTTTAAAGACACATTTCGATTGAGACTAGATACGATACCTTGAGTGACAGTATTAGCATATTCAGAACCTAACGGGCTACCGATGGCAATAGCAGTTTCTCCTACGGTTAACTGACTAGAATCACCAAACTCAGCTACTGTTGTCACTTTTTCTGAAGAGATTTTGACGACAGCAATATCAGAGAAAGTATCAGCTCCGACGATTTCTCCAGGTACCTTAGTTCCATCTGACAAACGAATATCTACTTTGCTGGCACCATTTATAACGTGATTGTTGGTGACGATGTAAGCTTCTTTGTCATTCTTTTTATAAATAACCCCAGATCCTTCACTAGAGATTTGCTGAGAATCTGTGTCAGTATCATCATTACCAAATACGCTATTTTGTCTGTTTGCCGAATAAGTAATAACAGAAACAACAGCATCTTTTACTTTGTTAACAGCCTGTGTTGTTGAATTTTCGTTCTTATAGGCAGTCTGTGTAATAGTACTATTGTTGTTGGAGTTACTTACAGTACTTTTCTGAGTTAGTTGGTTTATTGAAAAGCTACCCAAGGCTCCACTAATAAAGCTAATGACGATAACGACTAATAATTGAAACCATTTTTTGTAAAATGTTTTTAGATGTTTCATATTTGCCTCCATATGTTTGAAATTACTGAAAGTATAAACTGACTAGCTTAATTATAACTTAAAAATAAAAGTTTTTCACAGATTGTGGATAACTTTTAAAAATCTGTGGTTTTCTCGGCTAAAATTAACCTTTTATTTTGTGAATAAGATGTGAAAAAATAGAGAATATGTTAGAATAGAGTCATGAAAATTAAAGTTGTAACAGTTGGGAAACTGAAAGAAAAGTATTTGAAAGATGGTATTGCAGAGTATTTAAAACGAATTTCTCGATTTGCTAAGCTTGAAATGATTGAGCTAGCAGATGAAAAAACACCAGATAGGGCCAGTGAATCAGAAAATCAAAAGATTTTAGGAATAGAAGGTCAGAGAATTTTATCAAAAGTTGGTGACCGTGATTTCGTGATTGTGTTGGCTATCGAAGGGAGAACTTTCTCCTCAGAAGAATTTAGTAAGCAGCTAGAAGAAGCTTCTATAAAAGGATTTTCTACTCTTACATTTATTATTGGAGGGAGTCTGGGATTAGCACAGGATGTAAAAAAGAGAGCCAATCTCTCTGTTAGTTTTGGCCGTTTAACCTTGCCCCATCAGTTAATGAGACTAGTCCTTGTTGAACAAATCTATCGGGCTTTTACAATACAGCAGGGCTCGCCCTATCATAAATAGAAAATTGACTTTCAATTGAATTTTTGGTAGAATAGCTATATTAGGTCTCATAGCTCAGCTGGATAGAGCATTCGCCTTCTAAGCGAACGGTCGCAGGTTCGAATCCTGCTGGGATCAATATAGTAGCAAAGCTGGGAATTTTCCCGGCTTTTTTCTTAAAAAAGTACACTTGGGGAGAAAAAAATGACAGTTGAGAGAATTTTATCTAAAACGAAATTCCATTTTGTATAATAGTTTTTGTAAGTTAGCTTACAAGAAAAAAACATTTAAGGAGATTTTATTATGAAAAACACAGTTAAATTGGAACAGTTTGTAGCCTTGAAGGAAAAAGACTTGCAGGAGATTCAAGGTGGGGAAAGTAGACTTCCAAAAATCCGCTTTGATTTTATTTTCCCACGAAAAAAGTAATGAAATAAGGGGAAAGAGTAATGAATTTATTTGGAGTTGGGTTAGTTATTGTTTATTTTTTAATTATTAGTCACAGTTACCGTTTAATTTGTAAAGGTCAAATAAATAGAAAAGAACTATACGTTTTTAGTGCTTATATATTACTAACAGAAATAGTACTTGATTTTCCATCATATCTTCTACATTTAGATGACTTAGGGATTGTAAAATTTTTATTTCCTTTGGTATTATATTCCTATTTTCGATGGATTAAACAGTATGAGAGGGATAGAGGACTATTCCTAAGTTTACTACTATCTCTTTTATATGAGAGCACTCATAACTTTTTGTCCGTAACTTTATCCTCTCTAACAGGAGACAATTTTGTTTTACAATATTATGAACCATTCTTTTTCCTTGTAACGGTGTTGACTTATGTCGTTATCTTAAAAATCATTCATTATTTCCATTTGGATCTAAACTATTTTGATAAAGACTACCTCTATCCTTTCTTGACAAAAGTATTTTTTGCTTTGCTACTGCTCCATATTGTATCTTTCGTTTCAGATATGGTAAGTACGATTAAACATTTGAATAGTTTTGGAAGTATTTTATCATCTATCGTCTTTATTTCTCTCCTTTTAACCTTTTTTGCAATGAATTCACATAAAGATCAAATGGAGAAAGAGATTGCTTTGAAGCAGAAGAAATTTGAACAGAAACATTTACAAAACTACACAGATGAAATTGTCGGTTTGTATAATGAAATTCGTGGTTTTCGACATGATTATGCTGGGATGCTTGTCAGTATGCAGATGGCAATTGACAGTGGTAATTTACAGGAAATTGACAGAGTTTACAACGAAGTTTTGGTTAAAGCCAATCACAAACTGCGCTCAGATAAGTACACTTACTTTGATTTGAACAACATAGAAGATTCAGCTTTACGAAGTTTGGTTGCTCAGTCAATTGTCTATGCTCGAAATAACGGTGTAGAGTTTACACTGGAAGTAAAAGATATAATTACTAGACTACCAATAGACCTTCTGGATTTAGTTCGTATTATGAGTGTTTTATTGAACAATGCTGTCGAAGGATCGGCTGATAGTTATAAAAAGCAGATGGAAGTAGCAGTTATTAAGATGGAAACTGAAACAGTGATTGTGATTCAGAATTCATGTAAAATGACGATGACTCCTTCAGGAGATCTATTTGCTTTAGGATTCTCTACTAAGGGAAGAAATCGCGGAGTAGGATTAAATAATGTGAAAGAACTACTGGATAAGTACAACAACATTATTTTAGAAACAGAGATGGAAGGCAGTACATTTAGACAAATCATTAGATTTAAGAGGGAATTTGAATGAAAGTTTTAATTTTAGAAGATGTTATTGAACATCAAGTGAGACTAGAGAGAATATTGGATGAAATTTCGAAAGAATCGAATATTCCAATATCATACAAGACAACGGGAAAAGTTCGTGAGTTTAAGGAATATATCGAAAATGATGAAGTAAACCAGCTTTATTTTCTAGATATTGATATTCATGGAATTGAGAAAAAGGGATTTGAAGTGGCTCAGCTCATTCGTCATTACAATCCTTACGCTATTATCGTCTTTATCACCAGTCGATCAGAGTTTGCGACTCTAACCTATAAATATCAGGTATCAGCCTTAGATTTTGTTGATAAGGATATCAATGATGAGTTATTTAAGAAGAGAATTGAGCAGAATATCTTCTACACGAAGAGTATGTTACTTGAAAATGAAGATGTGGTAGATTATTTTGACTACAATTACAAGGGAAATGATTTAAAAATCCCTTACCATGATATTTTGTATATTGAAACGACAGGTGTCTCTCATAAATTACGCATTATTGGTAAGAATTTTGCCAAAGAGTTTTACGGTACCATGACAGATATTCAGGAAAAGGACAAACATACTCAGCGATTTTATTCTCCTCACAAGTCATTTTTGGTAAATATAGGGAATATCAGAGAAATTGATCGAAAAAACTTAGAAATTGTTTTCTATGAAGATCATCGTTGTCCTATTTCAAGATTAAAAATTAGAAAATTAAAAGATATTCTAGAGAAAAAATCTCAAAAGTAATTGACAATTAGCAAGAAATTGATATAATGGTTATATCTGCTACAGATAGAAGGTCCGTTGGTCAAGGGGTTAAGACACCGCCTTTTCACGGCGGTAACACGGGTTCGAATCCCGTACGGACTATTTTATCCGCCATAGCTCAGTTGGTAGTAGCGCATGACTGTTAATCATGATGTCGTAGGTTCGAGTCCTACTGGCGGAGTATAGATAAAAGGGAACATAGTGTTGTTCCCTTTTTTGTATCAATTTATATCACCAAGCATCTTCATAAGGAAGTCTGTTATTTCTTGAGGACTTTCTTTTTTTCCATGTGCAATCCAAGTTTGGCAAACACCAAAAAGTGCGTGAGTTAGATAAATACTACTATATTCTAATTCAGTGGTATTTAGATTTAGTTGCATAAAGCGTTTTTGTAAATCCGTACTGAGCATGATATGAAGTTTATTTCGTAAGAAATTTTGGATTTCTTTAGTCCCATTTTCAGAAAGAAGGGCAGCCAGAAGTGGTTCTGATTCTAGATATTCAAAGACTTCTAAAATAGCGTCTCTTTTGTGATGAGCATGTTTTTGAAAAATATATTCAAATGTATGGAATAGCTTGCTTTGATAGTGCTCAATCATATCATACTTATCCTTATAGTGAGTATAGAAGCTGGAACGACTAATTCCGGCTTTTTTTGCTAACTTGACAGTAGAAATTTGATCAAATGGCTGTTCTATCAGTAGTTGTACCATAGCATTTTCAATAGTTCGCTTTGTTTTTAAGCGTTTGTTACTTTCTTGCATATTTCCTCCTTATAAACAAATTAGACTATGTGTCTAAAAATTGATTTTTTATCTTGTAATTTATATTTTTTATTGTATAATCTATTATATCAAAATTTTAGACAATGTGTTTAAAAAAGGAGAAACTATGTTTAAAGAATGGAAAGCAATTTTTAAAAAACCAAACTTTATTATTGTCATGATAGGGATTTCTCTTATTCCCGCTCTGTACAATGTCATATTTTTGTCATCAATGTGGGATCCATATGGTCAATTGTCTGACTTACCTGTGGCAGTTGTCAATAATGATAAAGAAGCTTCCTATAATGGTAATACCATGTCTATAGGAAAAGACATGGTGTCTAATTTAGAGCAAAATAAATCATTGGATTTTCATTTTGTAGATGAAGATGAAGGAAAGAAGGGATTGGAAGATGGCGATTACTATATGGTAGTGACTTTACCAAGTGATTTATCTGAAAAAGCAGCTTCTATTTTAACGAATCATCCAGAGCAAATGCAAATCGATTATCAGACTTCAAGTGGTCATAGTTTTATTGCCAGCAAGATGAGCGATTCTGCGATGACACAGTTAAAACAGAATGTTTCTGCTAATGTAACCGAATCCTATACGAAAGCTTTATTTCAAAAGATGGGTGATTTAAAATCCGGTTTAACGAAGGCAGCCGATGGAAGTGAACAATTGGCTAACGGGGCCAGTCAGTTAGCTGTAGGAAGTCAGACATTGTCTTCAAATCTTGCTACTTTAGCTAGCTCAAGTTTAACCTTTTCGGATGGAACAGATCAATTTACAAAAGGGTTGACAACGTATGTCACAGGAGTAAAGCAACTGAATAGTGGCTTAGGAACATTTAATGATGGTTTACAGAACTATACAAGTGCGGTTTCACAGGTTGACACAGGACTTAATCAATTATCTTCGAAAACTCCAGAATTAGTTGCAGGTGTCAACCAGTTAAATACAGGGATGAAGTCATATGCTGGTGGAGTTTCACAACTCAATTCAGGTCTCAGTCAATTTTCGGTTGGTGTCAATGCCTATACAAGCGGAGTTGACAAATTATCTGTTGGTACAAACCAACTATCAAGTCAATCAGATACATTGAGAGACGGTATTACTCAATTAAATAAAGGAATAAAAGAAATATCCACACAATTAAATACTTCATCTCAACAGAAAGAGGATATAACACAGTTAGCAAGCAGTTTAGATGAGTTGAATAAGGCTCTCCAATCAGTTACAGTTTCAGATAATACTGATCTTAAAAATACAATATCTAATGACTTAACAAATATAACGACTCTTGCTCAAACTATTGTGACTAATAGTCAAGCAGAGCAAGAGAAAACTCTTACAAATCTTCAAGCAACAGCAACTTATCAATCTCTCACTGAAACTCAGAAAAAAGAATTGACTGAAGCTGTTTCAAATAATTCTAATTCTACGATAGAGTCAGCAAAAGCAATTTTAACGACGGCAGGAGATTTAAAAGAAAATTTAGGAAGTATAAACCAACCAGTCTCTAATCTTTCTACTTTACAGACTAAAGCAAATCAACTTTTACCTATAGCGTCTAGTTCCTTGACATCTATGTCAAGTGGATTTACACAGTTGCAAAATGCTGTATATAATCAGTTAGTTCCCGGAAGTCAATCAATTGAAAATGGAGTTAATGCGTATACTAAGGGATTGGATACTATTTCTTTAGGTGTAAATCAACTAAGTGAAAAGAATACAACTTTAACAACAAGTTTGGATCAATTGGTTTCTGGCTCAACCAAGTTGACAGAAAACTCTTCAAAATTGACAACTGGTTTGGATACTCTAGCTGGGAAAACTCCAGAATTAGTAACAGGTATTGAAAAACTATCATCTGGTTCTGCTCAATTGAACAATAAGAGTCCAGAGTTAATAGCAGTTCTTACTAAATTACAATTTGGCTCTGATCAATTAACAGATAAATCAACACAATTACTTTCTGCAGCATCCCAACTAGGAAGTGGCGCTATGAAGATAGCAGATGGTACTGGAAAATTAGCTGAAGGTGGAGCAACTTTAACTGCTGGTATTGAAAGTTTACAAGTAGGAACTACTGATCTAGGACAAGGCTTAAGAAGTGCTAGCAATCAACTAAAATCAGCATCAACAGAATCTAAAAATGCAGAGATTTTGTCAAATCCACTCAATCTTTCAAAAACAGACAATGATCAAGTTCCTGTAAATGGGATTGCTATGGCTCCTTATATGATATCAGTCGCTCTCTTTGTCGCTGCATTATCAACAAATATGATTTTTGCTAAATTACCTTCAGGTCGTCATCCTGAAACTCGCTGGGCTTGGTTCAAATCTCGCTTTGAGATAAATGGAGTTATAGCTGTTTTAGCCGCTGTCTTAGTCTATGGTGGCGTTCATCTTATTGGTCTAACAGCAAATCATGAAATGAGAACCTTGTTCTTAATTATTATCGCAAGCTTAACATTTATGTCTATGGTAACTGCATTAACAACATGGAATAGCCGTATAGGAGCTTTCTTCTCTCTTATTTTGCTATTATTACAGTTAGCATCAAGTGCAGGTACCTATCCACTTGCTTTGACAAATAATTTCTTTAGAGCTATTAATCCTTGGTTACCAATGAGTTATTCAGTTTCGGGATTACGACAAACAATCTCTATGACAGGAAATATTCATCATCAAGTCATTTTCCTTACTGTGATATTAGCCCTATTTACTGGTTTAGGTATGCTAGCCTATCGACCTAAGAAAATGGAAGAAGATTAAAAAAATCGACCGATTAATTGGTCGATTTTTTATGCTTTAGATGACTTTCGTCTGTGATTATAGGTTCCAAATAGTAAGAGAGAAGTAAAGGAACAAATTGCTCCAGTAATAAAACCATTGGAAATAAAGGAAAGTGTAATAGTTCCTTTTCCCTTAGGAACGTCAACTTTCATAAAACCAGTTTGAGCTTGTTTAATTTCTATTTTCTTACCATCTTGGTAGGCAGACCAGCCTTTATCATAAGGAATGGTGAAGAAAATGGACGTATCTTGCTTAACATCATATGTAGCAAAGACCTTGTTTTTAGAAGTTGATACTGTGACAGGTTGTTCTTTAATTTTTTGAATTGCCTCGGTGAATGTTTTGGTATCTAAACGATAGAAGGTAGGAGATTCAAATGATACTTGTGAATTTCCAGGGAAACTAACATTGATATTGAAAGTTTTTTTCTCTTTTGTATAGCCTAGATTAAAGAAGGAGAAGACATTATCAGTTGTAAAAGTTTTCTTTTCTCCATTTACAAGGATGTCAACCTTTTTTTGTTTGTCATTAGAAAAGTGAATGTTTGTGAAAGAAAGATAAACTTGGCTGTTTTCTGGCACTTCAATTTGATACTGGATTGCTGCATCCTCATTTGAAGAACTTGTGACACTAATCAAATCATTAGTATTTTCTGTTTTGTCATAAGGGATTGGAGAAAAATAATCAAAATTGACATTAGCAAGTTGATTTAAAAACGAGGCCTGATTATCTAGAGTGTGTTCAGTGAACTTGACATCATTGTAAACAGATTGACTAGCAAATGCAATCGGAAGAAAGTATTGATTTTCATATAGGGTAAGATTATCTTTTTGATAGATATCTTTAAAACCATACTTATCAATAGGACTGTCTGAGATATTGTACTGGATACCAAATAAACTATCAGCCAAAATACTATTATTTGCATAGCGGAGATTGAGATTAGTCCCAGAGGATTTAAACCCAAGTTTATCCAAAGTAGAGCTTGCTGAACGATTTCGAACAGATGAAAATTGAGAGATTCCATTGTAGTTGAATTTCATACTGTCATTTCCTGTCTGAGTCTCTAGTTTCTCAGTACGAGAAAATTGGTTCCCAATATATGTTGAGAAAGATTTCATAGCTGGTATATCTCGATTATAAGCACTTCGAGAAGCAAAACCCCATTCTTTAGCAATTCCGTCTATTTGAGATGAAGCATTTAAACTCATTTCAACCATTATAAATAAAGAGATTAGAATGGCAAATAGATTTACAGAGATAAATTTTTTGATAACTGCAAGGAGTAAAAGAGAATAGACAACCAAAAATTCAAGAGTAAGCAGAATATTCAAATCTGTTAAAAAAGAATAATGCGATTTTAGATAGATGGTAGCTAAAAATCCTGCTACCACAAAAAAAAGCGAAACTAAAAAATTCCAGATTTTAATTTCTTTCAGACGATTTAAGACCTCTGCTGCTGTATAAATTAACAGGGTAGAGAAAATCCAAGCATAGCGATGTAAAAACATATTTGGAGTATGCATACCTTGCCAAAATAAATCAAGAGCTTCTATATAAAAGCTTACAATTAGAAATGCAAAGAAAATTGCATAGATCAGTTTCACGTGAAACTTAATGGATTTAAGTGTAAAAAATAAAATGGTCAAAATAAAGGGAAGCAGTCCAATAAAAATCATTGGGATAGCCCCATACTTTGTTGTATCAAAGGAACCAATGAATTGCTTAGCAAAGAGATCAAGATACCAGCTACTTTCAGTTTGAAACTTTGTAACTTCAGTCAACTTTTCCCCATGTGTCTGTAAATCAAATAGAGTGGGAAGAGTCACAATCAAACTAGCCATACCAGCTAAAAAGGAGATGACTATGAAATCAAGAAAAGATGATTTTCGTGTTTTAAAATCCCAAGAAATTTGACAGAGATACCAGAAAATAAGAAACAGTGCTGTCATATAGCCAAAATAATAATTTTGGATAAATAAGATTGACAGACTTGTAAAGTACAATAGGAATTTCTTTTCAGTGATAAGTAGCTGTAAACCAGTTATAATTAAAGGAATCAAGATAAAAACATCTAGCCAGGTTTTTATCTCTAATTGACTGACAGTGAAACTCATCAGAGCATAGGAAGTAGATAAAGCTAGTTTTAAAGGCTTAGGAATCGATTTAAATAATTTATTTAAACTAAAGTAAGTTGACAGTCCAATCAATCCAAATTTTAAGAGAGTTGTCAGATAGACAGCATCTGGCATATTAGTTAGATCAAAAAAGTAAACTAGTGGTGAAAGGAAACTTCCCAAGTAATAACTAGATAGGGCATAGAAATTTAATCCGAGGCCACTTGTAAAGGTGTAAAACAGACTACCATTTCCATGTAGGATATTTCGTAAAGCTACATCAAAAATAACGTATTGATGAAACCCATCTCCTAATAGTGGAGATGTATCGCTATTCCAGTAGATACCTTGAGATAGATATACTCCTATCATAATGATTACGGGAATGATGAAAGAAACAAAATAGGTCCAATATGTTTTAAAAAATAATTTCATGTTACCTCATAAAATGTTAGAAAACTCAGCTGGTTAACCCAACTGAGTTTTGAAGTTTTATTTAGTCTTTCCAAAGTTCTTTAACTTTTGCTTGTACTTCTGCATTTTCTAGGAATTCATCATAGGTTTCATCGATACGGTCAATGACGCCATTTTTAGACAAGACAATGATATGGTTAGCTAGAGTTTGAATAAACTCGTGGTCATGGCTAGCAAAGATGATTGATTCTTTAAAGTTTTTTAATCCATCGTTCAAGCTTGAGATAGATTCCAAGTCCAAGTGATTGGTTGGATCATCAAGTACAAGGACATTTGATTTTAAGAGCATGAGTTTTGAAAGCATGACACGAACTTTTTCTCCCCCTGACAAGACATTTACAGGTTTGTTAACCTCATCTCCAGAGAAGAGCATACGGCCGAGGAAGCCACGTAGGAAAGTATTGTCATCTTCTTCTTTACTTGCGAATTGACGCAACCAGTCAAGGATTGACTCTCCTCCTGCAAAATCTGCCGAGTTATCTTTTGGCAAGTAAGAACGGCTAGTAGTTACTCCCCACTTGACAGTTCCTTCATAGTCAATGTCTCCCATGATTGCACGAATTAATGCAGTCGTTTGGATGTCATTCTGTCCAATAAGCGCTGTCTTATCACCTGGACGCAAGATGAAACTAATATTGTCTAGGATAGTTTCACCGTCAATCTTTACAGTTAGATTTTCTACTGTCAAGAGGTCATTACCAATTTCACGTTCTGCCTTAAAGTTGATAAATGGATATTTACGACTAGATGGCACAATCTCTTCTAGCTCAATCTTATCAAGCATTTTCTTACGTGATGTTGCTTGTCTTGATTTAGAAGCATTAGCAGAGAAACGAGCAACGAACTCTTGCAATTGTTTAATTTTTTCTTCTGCTTTGGCATTACGGTCTGCTAGCAATTTAGCAGCGAGTTCAGAAGATTCTTTCCAGAAATCATAGTTTCCGACATAGAGTTTGATTTTTCCGAAGTCAAGGTCGGCCATGTGAGTACATACTTTGTTTAAGAAGTGACGGTCGTGGGATACTACGATAACGGTGTTATCAAAATCAATCAAGAAGTCTTCTAGCCATGTAATTGATTGAATATCCAAACCATTGGTCGGCTCGTCCAAAAGAAGAACATCTGGTTTACCAAAAAGTGCTTTGGCGAGGAGAACCTTTACTTTTTCACCGTTGGCCAATTCGCTCATATTTTGATAGTGCAATTCTTCTGGGATATTTAGGTTTTGAAGGAGTTGAGAGGCTTCACTTTCTGCTTCCCATCCTCCAAGCTCGGCAAACTCTCCTTCAAGTTCGGCAGCACGCACTCCATCCTCATCTGAGAAATCTTCCTTCATGTAGATGGCATCTTTCTCTTTCATGATGCTATAAAGTTTTTCATTTCCCATGATAACCACATCAATGGCACGTTCATCTTCATAGTCAAAGTGATTTTGACGAAGAACAGAGAGACGTTCATCTGGACCAAGAGAGATGTGACCAGTAGTAGGTTCTATATCTCCAGCTAAAATTTTTAAAAAGGTTGATTTTCCGGCACCATTAGCACCGATTAATCCGTAAGTATTTCCTTCTGTAAATTTGATATTGACATCATCAAAAAGTTTGCGATCACTAAAACGTAGTGAAACATCAGATACTGTAAGCAATGTTTTTCTCCTATATGTGTAATATATTTATTCTACTAGAAAATACGGAAATATTCAAATTTTTATCTGTCAATTTTGTGTAAATTATATTTACAGTATACTTTACACGAATCCGTAAATAGCAAGACTGATTTATTTTGATAAATTACGGTTATTTCATTAAAAAAATGCTATAATTGAAGGGACTATATCGAAGGAGAACAAAATGATTAAACCCATTATTTTAACAGGAGACCGTCCAACAGGAAAATTGCATATTGGACATTATGTTGGAAGTCTCAAAAATAGAGTTTTATTACAGGAAGAGGATAAGTATGATATGTTTGTGTTCTTGGCTGACCAACAAGCCTTGACAGATCATGCTAAAGACCCTCAAACAATTGTAGAGTCTATCGGAAATGTTGCTTTGGATTATCTTGCAGTTGGATTGAATCCAAGTAAATCGACAATCTTTATTCAAAGTCAAATTCCAGAGTTGGCTGAGTTGTCTATGTATTATATGAATCTAGTTTCATTGGCACGTTTGGAGCGTAATCCAACTGTCAAGACAGAAATTGCTCAGAAAGGATTTGGACAAAGCATTCCGACAGGATTCTTGGTCTATCCAATAGCTCAAGCAGCTGACATCACAGCTTTCAAGGCTAATTATGTTCCTGTTGGGACAGATCAGAAACCAATGATTGAGCAAACTCGTGAAATTGTTCGTTCTTTTAATAATGCATATAACTGTGATGTCTTGGTAGAGCCGGAAGGTATTTATCCAGAAAATGAGAGAGCAGGGCGTTTGCCTGGTTTAGATGGAAATGCTAAAATGTCTAAGTCCCTTAATAACGGTATTTATTTAGCTGATGATGCGGATACTTTGCGTAAAAAAGTAATGAGTATGTATACAGATCCAGATCATATTCGAGTGGAAGATCCAGGTAAGATTGAGGGAAATATGGTTTTCCATTATCTAGATGTTTTTGGTCGTCCAGAAGATGCTCAAGAAATTGCTGACATGAAAGAACATTATCAACGAGGTGGTCTTGGTGATGTGAAGACCAAGCGTTATCTACTTGAAATATTAGAACGTGAACTGGGTCCTATTCGTGAGCGCCGTATTGAATTTGCTAAGGATATGGGAGAAGTTTATAATATGCTTCAAAAAGGTAGTGAAAGAGCGCGTGAAGTTGCAGGTCAAACCCTATCTGAGGTTAAAGGAGCAATGGGACTTCATTACTTTAACTAAGTTTATTTTACAAGAAACTATCATTTCTATCTCGAAGAAAAGATAGTTTTTTATTTACCCCTGTAACATTTGACAAATTTTTATAGAATGGTATGATAGATACAATATAAAAAGAGTCAAGCTCAAAAAGAAAGAAAAGAGGAAACTTCGAATGTCTAATTGGGACACTAAATTTTTGAAAAAAGGTTTTACCTTTGATGATGTATTGCTTATTCCAGCTGAAAGTCATGTGTTGCCTAACGATGCAGATTTAACAACTAAATTGGCAGATAATTTGACTTTAAATATCCCAATTATTACCGCTGCCATGGACACAGTTACAGAGAGTCAAATGGCCATTGCTATTGCTCGTGCAGGTGGTCTCGGAGTTATCCATAAAAACATGTCAATTGCTCAACAAGCAGACGAGGTTCGCAAGGTAAAACGTTCTGAAAATGGAGTTATTATTGATCCGTTCTTCTTGACACCTGAACATACAATTGCTGAAGCAGATGAGCTTATGGGTCGTTACCGCATCAGTGGTGTTCCAGTTGTTGAAACACTTGAAAATCGTAAATTGGTTGGTATTTTGACAAACCGAGATCTTCGTTTTATTTCAGATTATAACCAACCAATTTCAAACCATATGACCAGTGAAAATCTTGTGACTGCTCCTGTGGGTACAGATCTTGTAACAGCTGAAAGCATTCTTCAAGAACACCGTATTGAAAAACTTCCGTTGGTAGATGAAGAAGGCCGTCTTTCTGGTTTGATTACCATCAAAGATATTGAAAAAGTTATTGAGTTTCCAAATGCGGCTAAAGATGAGTTTGGTCGTCTTCTAGTTGCAGGTGCAGTAGGTGTTACTTCAGATACATTTGAACGTGCAGAGGCTCTTTTTGAGGCAGGAGCGGATGCGATTGTTATTGATACTGCGCATGGTCATTCTGCAGGTGTCTTGCGTAAAATTGCTGAGATTCGTGCTCATTTCCCAGACCGTACTTTGATTGCTGGAAATATTGCTACTGCTGAAGGTGCACGTGCTCTTTATGAAGCAGGTGTAGACGTTGTCAAGGTTGGTATTGGACCAGGTTCTATCTGTACTACTCGTGTGATTGCAGGTGTTGGTGTTCCACAAGTAACAGCTATCTATGATGCTGCAGCTGTTGCGCGTGAATATGGTAAAACGATCATTGCTGACGGTGGAATCAAGTATTCTGGAGATATTGTAAAAGCTCTTGCGGCTGGTGGAAATGCTGTTATGCTTGGATCTATGTTTGCTGGAACTGATGAAGCTCCAGGAGAAACCGAAATCTTCCAAGGACGTAAATTCAAGACTTACCGTGGTATGGGTTCAATCGCTGCTATGAAGAAAGGCTCAAGCGATCGTTACTTCCAAGGTTCTGTCAATGAAGCAAACAAACTCGTTCCAGAAGGAATTGAAGGTCGTGTTGCTTATAAAGGAGCGGCAGCTGATATTGTCTTCCAAATGATTGGTGGTATTCGCTCTGGTATGGGTTACTGTGGTGCAGCTAACCTTAAAGAACTACACGATAACGCTCAATTTATTGAAATGTCTGGTGCTGGTTTGAAAGAAAGCCATCCTCATGATGTACAAATTACTAATGAGGCACCAAATTATTCTATGTAAAAACAATGAAAAGAACTCCAGTGAAAACAGGAGTTCTTTTACAATGCTGTCAATTTTCATTTACAGTAACTTTACCACCCTGAATAGCGAAAATACTTAGATTTTCTGGTAGATTCTGAAGATGATCTAAGCTGGTTGTTGTAATAAAGGTTTGGATTGAATGAGAAATCGTTTCTAATAATTTTAGTTGTCTAGTGTTGTCAAGTTCGCTCATAACATCGTCAAGTAGTAATATTGGAGACTCTGTAGTAATACTTTCCATTAATTCGATTTCTGCTAATTTTATAGAAAGGACGAGACTACGATGTTGACCTTGACTTCCAAAGCTAGCATCCATCCCATTTATATAAAAAGAAATATCATCTCGATGAGGACCAACACCAGTATTCTTTTTAAATAAATCTCTGGACCTACTTTTTTCTAAAGCAATTTTGAAAGATTCTGATAAGTTTTCTTTGTCAGCTATCTTGACAGAAGATTGATAGGCTATTGACAACTCTTCAATCTGATTAGAGAGTTCAAAATGTTTCTTACGCCCAAATGATTCTAGTTTTTTTATGAAATCTAAGCGGTGATTCATCACACGACATCCATAATCGACTAGCTGATCATCTAGTACTGAAAGGAAGGTTTCATCTATTGTTTGAGCTGATTTTAGATAGGTATTTCTTTGTTTAAGGATGTGGTTATAATTAGTTAAATCAGATAAATAGATTGGCTTAATTTGCCCAAGCTCCATATCAATGAATTTTCGTCGAACCGAAGGTGCTCCTTTAATTAGTTGTAAATCTTCAGGAGCAAATAAGACAACATTCATGTGTCCGACATAATCTGAAAGGCGTGCCTGTTTTAAATGATTCACTTTTGTCACACGGCCTTTTTGTGTTAGTTCGATTTCGAGAGGAATGGATCCAGTTTTTTTCTGAACAAGACCTGAAAGATGAAGCTGTTCCTCATCAAAATGAATGAGATTTTTATCAGTTCGAGTTCGATGACTGCGTGTTAAGGCTAAAAAATAGATAGCCTCTAACATATTTGTTTTACCTTGTGCATTGCGTCCTAAAAAGACATTTAATTTAGGATTAAAGTCTATTTTCGTCTCTTTGTAGTTACGAAAAGTTTTGAGAGATAGGTGTTGTAGCCACATGATTATCTACCAGGGAATCGTGGAGCTTGTTTGCTTTTTGGTGATGAAGTAGGTTTAGAGTTGTCTTTCTTTACTCCCTTATTCATCTCCTTGACGAGTTTAGCGATTCGTTTTTTTTCAACTTTATCAGCCTGATACTCCTCTTGTTCTTCAAAAGTAGGTTGTGTCAACAAGATGTCAATATTCATGTCAGGGATGTCAACTTTATCGCCAATACGAAGTTTTTTACCACGACGACTCTCTAATTCTCCATTAAAGTAAACAGAATGTTCAGAGAGAAATGATTTGATAGCTCCTCCGCTATGTGTAATTCCAAGTTCTTTGAGTAGTGCTTGGAGGGTAATAAATTCTTCAAATAATTTGTATTCCATAATTCACCTCAATCTTTGGTATTATACCATATTTTCCTAAAAATAGTGAGAGAAACAAGGAATAATGTAAGCGATTTTTATTTCAAAAGTGTTACAGAGAACAAGAAAATTTCAGTTTTTCGTGATATAATAGAAGTCTGTATATAAGGAGGTAAATCATGGAGTTAGTGCATGGAATTTCAACACATTTTATCCAATCAAAAAAGTTTAAAACGAACAAAATCGCCGTGCGTTTTACCACTCCATTATCTCTTGATACGATTGCAGGTCGCATGTTGAGTGCGAGTGTGCTAGAGACTGCTAATCAGATGTATCCTACTTCTCAAGATTTGAGAAAACATTTGGCCAGTCTATACGGTACAGATATGTCAACCAATTGTTTCAGAAGAGGGCAAAGTCATATTGTAGAATTGACATTTACCTATGTTCGTGATGAGTTTTTAAGTAGGAAAAATGTTCTAACTTCTCAGGTTTTGGAACTTGTAAAAGAAACTCTTTTTTCACCCATAGTAGTTGATAATGGATTTGATCCGGCCTTATTTGAAATTGAGAAAAAACAATTGCTAGCAAGTTTAGCAGCTGATATGGATGATTCATTTTATTTCGCACATAAAGAATTAGATAAATTATTTTTTTATGATGAACGTCTCAAATTGGAATACAGTGATTTACGAAATCGTATTTTAGCTGAAACTCCACAAAGTTCTTATTCTTGTTTCCAAGAATTTTTGGCTAATGATCGAATAGATTTCTTTTTCCTAGGTGATTTTAATGAGGTTGAAATTCAAAATGTATTAGAATCATTTGGCTTCAAAGGTCGAGAAGGAGATGTAAAAGTTCAGTATTGTCAACCATATTCTAATATCCTTCAGGAAGGTATGGTTCGGAAAAATGTGGGACAATCCATTTTGGAATTGGGTTATCATTACCCTTCTGAATATGGTGATGAGAAACATTTACCCATGATTGTAATGAATGGTTTACTTGGTGAATTTGCTCATTCTAAGCTCTTTACAAACGTCCGTGAAAATGCTGGATTGGCTTATACTATTTCAAGTCAGCTTGATTTATTTAGTGGATTCTTGAGGATGTATGCTGGTATCGATCGAGAAAATCGGAACCAGGCTCGTAAAATGATGAATAATCAACTGCTTGATTTAAAAAAAGGTTATTTTACAGAGCTTGAGTTAGAGCAAACAAAGGAAATGATTCGTCGGTCTCTGTTGCTTTCTCAAGATAATCAAAGTTCATTGATTGAACGTGCTTATCAAAATGCCTTGCTTGGAAAATCTTCAGCAGACTTTAAAAGTTGGATTGCAAAACTCGAGCAAGTTGATAAAGAGGCTATTTGTAGAGCAGCAAATAATGTGAAACTACAGGCGATTTACTTTATGGAAGGAATAGAATGACAAAGGTTGTTTTTGAAGAAAAATACTATCCAGCTGTAAAAGAAATGGTTTATCGAACTCGTTTGTCAAATGGATTGACAGTTGCTCTTTTGCCTAAAAAGGAATTTAAAGAGGTTTACGGGAGTGTAACTGTACAGTTTGGTTCGGTAGATACGCTTGTAACAGAAGTTGACGGATATGTAAAAGAATATCCTGCGGGAATTGCTCATTTTCTTGAACATAAATTATTTGAGAGAGAAGATGCTAGCGATTTGATGTCGGCTTTTACGAGTCTAGGTGCAGATAGTAATGCCTTTACAAGCTTTACAAAAACAAGTTATCTTTTTTCAGCAACGGATCATTTTTTAGAAAATTTGGACTTACTTGATGAATTGGTAACATCAGCACAATTTACTGAAGATTCTATTTTAAGGGAGCAGGATATTATACAGCAAGAACGAGAAATGTATCAAGATGATCCAGATTCGTGTTTATTCTTTTCAACTTTAGCGAATTTGTATCCAGGCACACCTTTAGCAACGGATATAGTTGGCAGTGAGGAGTCCATTTCCCAAATCAATCTAACTAATTTGCAAGAAAATTTTACAAGATTTTACAAACCTGTAAACATGTCTCTGTTTTTAGTTGGTAATTTTGATGTGGATCAAGTACAGGACTACTTTGAAAGAAAAGAACTGGAAGAGTTAGATGTTAAGGAAGTGGCAAGAGAAAAGCTTGTTTTACAAGATGTAAAGCAAACAGACAGTATGAGAATGGAAGTATCTTCTCCCAAACTAGCGATTGGAGTTAGAGGTAAGCGAGAAGTTGCTGAAGCGGATTGCTATCGATATCATATTTTATTAAAATTATTGTTTGCAATGATGTTTGGTTGGACTTCGGATCGTTTTCAGAAATTATATGAATCAGGTAAAATTGATGCGTCCTTATCTCTGGAAGTTGAAGTAACAAGTCGCTTTCATTTTGTTATGTTGACAATGGATACAAAAGAGCCAGTTGCTTTATCTCATCAGTTTAGGAAGGCTATTCGTAATTTTACAAAGGATTCAGATATTACAGAGGATCATTTAGATATTATAAAAAGAGAAATGTTTGGAGAATTTTTCAGTAGCATGAACTCTCTTGAATTTATTGCAATGCAATATGATGCTTTTGGACAAGGTGAGACAATTTTTGATTTGCCGAAAATTTTACAGGAAATTACTTTGGAGGATGTCCTTGATGCTGGACATCATTTAATAGATGATGGTGATATAGTTGATTTTACAATATTCCCATCGTAGTAACCTATCATAATCGATACTAGAAAGAAGGAATGACAAGTATGAGGAAAAAAACAATTGGTGAGGTTTTACGTTTAGCTAGAACCAACCAAGGGTTGACTTTAGAAGAATTACACAAAAAAACAGAAATTCAGTTGGATATGTTGGAAGCGATGGAAGCTGATGATTTTGATCAACTTCCTAGTCCATTTTATACTCGTTCTTTTTTGAGAAAGTATGCGTGGGCAGTTGAGCTAGATGAGCGAATTGTCTTGGATGCTTATGATTCTGGGAGCATGATTACTTATGAGGAAGTAGATGTTGATGAAGAGGCGTTGACAGGTAGGAGACGTTCAAGTAAGAAAAATAAGACATCATTTTTACCTTTATTTTATTTTATACTCTTTGCACTATCGATTGTCATTTTTGTGACTTATTATGTTTGGAATTATATTCAGACTCAACCGGAGCGTTCATCTGCGTCTAGTTATAGTGTAGTCCAAGCAACAAGCTCGACTAGTTCTGCAACTCCATCTTCAAGTAGTGGTTCATCAAGTAGCTCTTCGAATATTGAACCAGTTATAAGTGTATCAGGTGAAGGAAATTATGTAGAAATCGCTTATAAAACAAGTAAGGAAACCGCAAAATTGCAATTATCGGTTTCAGATGCTAGAAGTTGGGTTAGTGTTTCAGAAAGTGAGCTTGAGGGTGGTGTGACCTTATCACCGGATAATAAAAGTGCGGAAACAACAGTTTCAACAAAAAATCCTGTGACCATTACTTTAGGTGTTGTCAAAGGTGTTGATTTAACAGTAGATAATCAGACTGTTGATTTATCGAAACTAACAGCTCAAACTGGACAAATCACTGTAACCTTTATTAGAAATTAAGGAAAAACGAATGAAAAAAGAACAAATTCCAAATCTCTTAACAATAGGTCGAATTCTCTTCATACCTATTTTTATCTTTATTTTAACGATAGGAAATTCGATAGAGAGTCATATAGTAGCAGCTATTATCTTTGCTATTGCCAGTATTACAGACTATTTAGATGGATATTTAGCTCGTAAATGGAATGTGGTCAGTAATTTTGGTAAATTTGCAGATCCTATGGCGGATAAGCTACTAGTTATGTCGGCTTTTATTATGCTGATTGAGTTAGGTATGGCTCCAGCTTGGATTGTTGCAGTGATTATCTGTCGTGAGTTGGCTGTGACAGGTTTAAGGCTTTTATTGGTTGAAACTGGTGGAACGGTTTTAGCAGCAGCAATGCCTGGAAAAATTAAAACTTTCAGCCAGATGTTTGCGATTATTTTCTTGCTATTACATTGGACTTTGCTTGGTCAAGTTCTACTTTATGTAGCCTTGTTTTTCACTATCTACTCTGGCTATGATTATTTCAAGGGTAGTGCCTATGTATTTAAAGGGACATTTGGTTCGAAATGAAATCAATAATTGATGTAAAAAATCTTTCTTTTCGTTATAAGGAAAGTCAGGAATACTATGATGTGAAGGATATTACGTTTCACGTGAAACGTGGAGAATGGCTTTCGATTGTAGGGCATAATGGTAGTGGTAAATCAACGACGGTTCGCTTAATTGATGGTTTACTGGAAGCAGAATCTGGAGAGATTGTAATTGATGGTCAACGATTGACTGAGGAAAATGTTTGGAATATACGTCGTCAAATCGGTATGGTTTTTCAAAATCCAGACAATCAATTTGTTGGAGCGACTGTTGAGGATGATGTTGCCTTTGGTTTGGAAAATCAGGGACTTTCTCGTCAAGAAATGAAAAAAAGAGTGGAAGAAGCTCTGGATTTGGTTGGCATGTTGGACTTTAAAAAGAGAGAGCCAGCTCGTCTGTCAGGTGGCCAAAAGCAACGTGTGGCCATTGCAGGTGTTGTAGCCCTCAGACCAGCTATTTTAATCCTAGATGAAGCAACGAGTATGTTGGATCCTGAGGGACGTAGAGAACTGATTGAGACAGTAAAAGGAATTCGAAAAGACTATGATATGACGGTCATTTCCATTACACATGATTTGGAAGAAGTCGCCATGAGTGACCGTGTATTGGTCCTGAAAAAAGGGGAAATTGAATCAACTAGTAGCCCAAGAGAACTTTTCTCTCGAAATGATTTAGATCAAATTGGATTAGACGATCCTTTTTCCAATCAATTAAAACATTCTTTGAGCCAGAATGGCTATGATTTGCCTGAAAATTATTTGACAGAAAGTGAGCTAGAGGATAAACTATGGGAATTGCTCTAGAAAATGTGAGTTTTACGTATCAAGAAGGGACTCCCTTAGCTTCAACAGCTTTGTCGGATGTTTCCTTGACGATTGAAGATGGTTCTTATACGGCTTTAATTGGGCACACAGGTAGCGGCAAATCAACTATTTTACAACTTTTAAATGGTTTATTGGTTCCAAGTCAAGGGAGTGTGCGGGTTTTTGATACCTTAATCACATCGACTTCTAAAAATAAAGACATTCGTCAAATTAGAAAACAGGTTGGCTTGGTATTTCAGTTTGCTGAAAATCAGATCTTTGAAGAAACGGTTTTGAAGGATGTTGCTTTTGGACCGCAAAATTTTGGAGTTTCTGAAGAAGATGCGGAGCAGATTGCGCGTGAGAAACTGGCTTTGGTTGGAATTGATGAATCACTTTTTAATCGTAGTCCGTTTGAGCTATCAGGTGGACAAATGAGACGTGTGGCCATTGCAGGCATACTTGCCATGGAACCAGCCATATTAGTCTTAGATGAGCCCACAGCAGGCCTAGATCCCCTGGGAAGAAAAGAGCTGATGAATTTGTTCAAAAAACTCCATCAGTCAGGGATGACAATTGTCTTAGTAACACATTTGATGGATGATGTTGCTGAATATGCGAACCAGGTATATGTGATGGAAAAGGGACGTTTAGTTAAGGGTGGTAAACCAAGTGATGTCTTTCAAGATGTTGTCTTTATGGAAGAAGTGCAGTTGGGAGTACCTAAAATTACGGCCTTTTGTAAACGATTGGCTGATAGAGGCGTGTCATTTAAACGATTACCGATTAAGATAGAGGAGTTCAAGGAGTCGCTAAATGGATAGTATGATTTTGGGGCGTTATATTCCAGGGGATTCGATTGTTCACCGATTGGATCCACGTAGCAAATTGCTTGCTATGATGTTACTGATTTTAATCGTTTTTTGGGCTAATAATCCCTTGACGAATCTAATTCTTTTTATAGCGACAGGGATATTTATTGCCTTGTCAGGAGTATCTCTTTCATTTTTTATTCAGGGCTTGAAGTCTATGTTTTTCTTGATTGCCTTCACAACTATTTTTCAACTGTTTTTCATTTCTAATGGGAATGTTTTATTTGAGTTTTCATTTGTGAGAATCACAGATTATGCTTTGCAACAAGCTGGAATTATTTTTTGTCGCTTTGTATTGATTATTTTCTTTTCAACTTTGTTAACTTTAACTACCATGCCTTTAAGTTTGGCATCAGCTGTTGAAGCTTTATTAGCACCTTTAAAGCGTGTGAAAGTTCCAGTTCATGAAATTGGCTTAATGCTATCTATGAGTTTGCGTTTTGTTCCGACCTTAATGGATGATACGACGCGGATTATGAATGCACAGAAAGCGCGTGGAGTGGATTTTGGTGAAGGAAGCATTGTTCAAAAGGTGAAGGCTATGATTCCCATTTTGATTCCTCTTTTTGCGACAAGTTTAAAACGTGCAGATTCCTTGGCTATTGCTATGGAAGCGCGTGGTTATCAGGGGGGGAAAGGCAGAAGTCAATATCGACAACTGAAATGGACACGAAAGGATACGCTGACCATTCTTGTTATTATCGTACTTGGTTGTTGCTTATTTTTCTTAAAATCTTAGTAGCTTTCAGGAATTCATAAAAAATTACTGTAACAGTTTTTGATATAAAGGTAGGGATATGAACCGTTTTAAAAAATCAAAATATGTCATTATTGTTTTTGTCATTGTTCTGCTTGTGTCAGCTCTCTTAGCGACGACTTATTCAAGTACAATTGTGACAAAATTAGGAGATGGAATCTCATTGGTTGATAGAGTTGTACAAAAACCTTTTCAGTGGTTTGATTCTGCCAAATCAGATTTGGCTCATTTGACACGAACATATAATGAAAATGAAAGTTTGAAGAAACAGATTTATCAATTAGAAGTTAAATCAAATGAGGCGGAAAGTTTAAAGACCGAAAATGAACAACTGCGCCAATTGCTTGATATGAAGTCCAAGTTGCAAGCCACAAAGACTTTGGCAGCAGATGTTATTATGCGTTCTCCGGTATCTTGGAAGCAGGAATTGACCCTGGATGCAGGCAAATCAAAAGGGGCTTCTGAGAATATGTTAGCCATTGCAAATGGTGGTTTGATTGGGAGTGTTTCAAAAGTGGAGGACAACTCTACTATGGTCAACCTTCTGACAAATACGGAAAATGCTGATAAGATTTCTGTTAAAATTCAACATGGTTCTACTACAATTTATGGGATTATTGTTGGCTATGACAAGGAAAATGAAGTTCTCAAAATTAGTCAATTAAATAGTAGTGGCGATATTAGTGCAGGAGATAAGGTGACCACTGGTGGATTAGGAAACTTTAATGTTGCTGATATTCCTGTTGGTGAAGTGGTTGCTACAACGCATAGTACGGACTATTTGACACGAGAAGTAACTGTTAAATTGAGTGCAGATACTCATAATGTGAGTGTGATAGAATTAGTGGGGAATTCATAATGAGACAGCTGAAGCGGGTTGGAGTGTTTTTATTGCTTCCTTTCTTTGTTCTAATTGATGCCCATATTAGCCAGCTTTTGGGCTCATTATTTCCCCACGTGCAGTTAGCTAGTCATTTTCTATTTTTGTTTCTCTTATTTGAGACGATTGAAGTATCAGAGTATCTCTATTTAGCCTATTGTTTTGTAGTGGGTTTGGTTTATGACATTTACTTTTTCCACTTGATAGGGATTGCGACTCTGTTATTTGTCCTGTTGGGGGCATTTCTCCATAAATTTAATAGTGTTATTTTATTGAATCGTTGGACGAGAATGCTGGCAATTATTGTCATGACTTTTCTATTTGAGATGGGAGCTTATATACTTGCAATAGTGGTAGGTTTAACTGTGGATAGTATGTCTTTGTTTATAGTCTATAGTTTAGTACCATCAATGATTTTGAACCTTATATGGATGATTACTTTTCAGTTTATTTTTGAAAAATTTTACCTATAAGAAAGAAATAAAAATGTAACAAAGGCGTAATATTCATTAGGCCTTTTTTTGGTATACTAGTAATGTCTTTAAAAGAAGGAGTATCTACGAAATATGAAGAAAAAAATCTTAGCGTCACTTTTACTAAGTACAGTAATGGTTTCTCAAGCAGCTGTTTTAACAACTGCGCATGCAGAAACTACTGATGACAAAATTGCTGCTCAAGATAATAAAATTAGCAACTTAACAGCACAACAACAAGAAGCCCAAAAACAAGTTGATCAAGTTCAGGAGCAAGTATCTGCTATTCAAACAGAGCAATCAAACTTGCAATCTGAAAATGATAGACTACAAGAAGAATCTAAAAAGCTTGAGGGTGAAATTACAGAACTTTCTAAGAATATTGTATCTCGCAATGATTCATTACAAAAACAAGCTCGTAGTGCTCAAACAAATGGAGCTGCAACAAATTACATTAATACAATTGTAAACTCAAAATCAATTACAGAAGCTATTTCACGTGTTGCTGCAATGAGTGAAATCGTATCTGCAAACAACAAAATGTTGGAACAACAAAAAGCAGATAAAAAAGCTATTTCTGAAAAACAAGTAGCAAATAATGATGCAATTAATACAGTTATTGCAAATCAGCAAAAACTAGCTGATGATGCTCAATCATTAACTACAAAACAAGCTGAGTTGAAAGCTGCAGAATTGAATCTTGCTGCTGAAAAGGCTACTGCAGAGGATGAAAAAGCAAGTTTACTTGAGAAAAAAGCTGCAGCAGAAGCAGAAGCTAAAGCAGCTGCAGAAGCAGAAGCAGCTTATAAAGCTAAACAAGCAAGTCAACAACAAAAAGTCGTTGCTTCTGGGAATACAACTTTTACAGCAGAAGTTCAAGCAGTATCAACTACTTCTTCGTCATCTAGTTCGTCTGAATCATCTTCAAGTAGTGCTTCAGCGGAATCAACAAGCTATACTCCTGCACCAGTGAAACAACATCCGACATACAGTACAAATGCATCAAGCTATCCTGTAGGTCAATGTACATGGGGAGTAAAAACTTTAGCACCATGGGCTGGTGATTACTGGGGTAATGGCGGTCAATGGGCTGCAAGTGCAGCAGCTGCAGGTTTCCGTACAGGTTCTACACCACAAGTTGGCGCGATTGCATGTTGGGATGATGGAGGATACGGTCACGTAGCAGTTGTTACAGCAGTTGAATCATCAACTCGTATTCAAGTTTCTGAGTGTAACTATGATGGAAGTGGAACTCAACCAATCGGAAATTATCGTGGATGGTTTAATCCGACAGCATCAAGAGGTACTGTAAGATACATTTATCCAAACTAATATACTGATTATTACTATACAAAGGGTGAGATCTTATTAATCTCACCCTTTGTATAGTGCTGGAAAAATTAATTTCATTATATAATTACTTGAACTTATTTTCTATTTTTATAATTATTTAATTAAAGTAAAATGAAATGTAGAGATTTAGTACGAGTGTAGCATGTTAATAAAAAATGGTTTCTAAGGGAGTCGGTGTTGAAGTTATGTTTAGGTATAAAATAAATGTTGATGCTAAAGAGTGGGATTTATTTTTAGAAAATCATCCTCAAGGAAATTTATTGCAGAGTAGTGATTGGTCCAAGATAAAGGATACTTGGGGGAACGAGAGAGTTGGCTTTTATAAAGATAATCAATTAGTTGGAGTAGCAAATATCTTAATTCAGCCGCTACCATTAGGACTTTCTATGTTTTATATTCCACGAGGTCCAGTAATTGACTATGAAGATAAAGAACTTCTGAAATTTGTTCTTTTAACGTTGAAAAAACTTGCTAAAAAAAGCCATGCAATAATGGTTAAATTTGACCCAAGTTTATTTATCAGTAGAGGTCTTATTGACCAAGAAACTGTCCAAAATTCTATGGCTTTAGCAATTGTCGAAGAACTGAAAAAAAATAAAGTTTATTGGACAGGCTTAACAAAGGATATGGCAGAAAATATACAACCACGTTTTCAAGCTAATATTCATAAAGAAAATTTCTCACTGGATCAACTTTCTAAGTCTACTAGACAGGCCATCCGAACTGCAAGAAATAAAGGATTAGAAGTAAAATTTGGTGGACTTGATTTATTAGATGAATTTTCATTTTTAATGAAGAAAACAGAGTCTCGCAAGAATATCAGTTTACGAGGCAAAGATTATTATCAGAAGTTACTGGATACTTATCCTGATCACTCCTTTATCACACTGAGCTATTTAGATCTACCTAATAGACTGAAAGAAGTTGAGCAACAATTCGAAAAGAATCTAAAAACAGCGCAGAAGTTTACAGATAAAACGAAAGAAGGTAAAATAAAAGAGAATCAGCAAGAGAGAAAACGATTAAAGGAAGAAATTTCTTTTCTTAAGAACCATATTGACAGAGGGGATAGTATTGTCCCATTGTCTGGTACTTTAACTATCGAATTTGGGAAAACTTCTGAGAACTTATATGCTGGAATGAATGAAGAATTTAAACACTATCAACCTGCTATTCCTACATGGTTTGAGACAGCTCAACATTCTTTTGAACGAGGGGCTGAGACTCATAATATGGGTGGAATTGAAAACAATTTAGAGGGTGGGTTAATTAACTTTAAATCCAAGTTTAATCCTACTATCGAGGAATTTGCTGGTGAGTTTAATTATCCAACTAGTTCATTATATTTTTTGTTTAATCTAGCTTATAAAATTCGTAAGAAACTTCGAAGTAGATAAAATAAACTAATGATTTTGCCACTATATTAAATTTTAAAAAATTTAGCTATTAGAGCATCCCAGCAGTATATGTTGGGATGCTTTAAATTTAGAGTTTTTATTAGTAATTTAATGCTAAATTCCCAAACTAATTTCCACTTTGGCCATCCAAGTGGAAGTTACTTTGAGAAGTTAGCAGAAACTATCTACTTTAAAAATCTACTAAAATCACTTGAAAATATTGGAAAAGTATGGTAAAATGAAACTTGTCGTGTGAACGATAATACTCATTCTTGATGAATTGTGAAACAGTTGCCCTTGGGTCGTTTTGCGAGTTGAAGTTAAGAAGAGGAAAAAAACAAAAAGGAGAAATACTCATGGCAGTAATTTCAATGAAACAACTTCTTGAGGCTGGTGTACACTTTGGTCACCAAACTCGTCGCTGGAACCCTAAGATGGCTAAGTACATCTTCACTGAGCGTAACGGAATCCACGTTATCGACTTGCAACAAACTGTAAAATACGCAGACCAAGCATACGATTTCATGCGTGATGCAGCAGCTAACGATGCAGTTGTATTGTTTGTTGGTACTAAGAAACAAGCGGCTGATGCAGTTGCTGAAGAAGCAGTACGTTCAGGTCAATACTTCATCAACCACCGTTGGTTGGGTGGAACTCTTACAAACTGGGGAACAATCCAAAAACGTATCGCTCGTTTGAAAGAAATCAAACGTATGGAAGAAGATGGAACTTTCGAAGTTCTTCCTAAGAAAGAAGTTGCACTTCTTAACAAACAACGTGCACGTCTTGAAAAATTCTTGGGTGGTATCGAAGATATGCCTCGTATCCCAGATGTGATGTACGTAGTTGACCCACATAAAGAGCAAATCGCTGTTAAAGAAGCTAAAAAATTGGGAATTCCAGTTGTAGCGATGGTTGACACAAATACTGATCCAGATGATATCGATGTAATCATCCCAGCTAACGATGATGCTATCCGCGCTGTTAAATTGATTACAGCTAAATTGGCTGACGCTATCATCGAAGGACGTCAAGGTGAAGATGCAGTAGCAGTTGAAGCAGAGTTTGTAGCTTCAGAAGCTCAAGCAGATTCAATCGAAGAAATCGTTGAAGTTGTAGAAGGCGACAACGCTTAATTTATATAAATAGTATTACCTAGGAGGGCGGGGCTTAGCCCGGCTCTCCTATTTTTAAAAAATATAGGAGAATCAAAATGGCAGAAATTACAGCTAAACTTGTAAAAGAGTTGCGTGAAAAATCTGGTGCCGGTGTTATGGACGCTAAAAAAGCGCTTGTAGAAACAGACGGTGACATCGAAAAAGCGATTGAATTGCTTCGTGAAAAAGGTATGGCTAAGGCAGCTAAGAAAGCTGACCGTGTTGCTGCAGAAGGTTTGACTGGTGTTTATGTTAACGGTAATGTTGCAGCAGTTATTGAAGTAAACGCTGAAACTGATTTCGTTGCGAAAAACGCTCAATTCGTTGAATTGGTAAATACTACAGCTAAAGTTATTGCTGAAGGAAAGCCTGCTAATAATGAAGAAGCACTTGCTTTGACAATGCCTTCAGGTGAAACTCTTGAAGCTGCATACGTATCTGCAACAGCAACTATCGGAGAAAAAATCTCATTCCGTCGCTTTGCATTGATTGAAAAAACAGATGCACAACACTTTGGTGCTTACCAACATAATGGTGGACGTATCGGTGTTATTTCAGTTGTTGAAGGTGGAGACGAAGCACTTGCTAAACAATTGTCAATGCACATCGCAGCGATGAAACCAACAGTTCTTTCTTATAAAGAATTGGATGAGCAATTCGTTAAAGATGAGTTGGCACAATTGAACCACGTTATCGACCAAGACAACGAAAGTCGTGCAATGGTTAACAAACCAGCTCTTCCACACTTGAAGTATGGATCAAAAGCTCAATTGACTGATGAAGTGATTGCTCAAGCTGAAGCTGATATCAAAGCTGAGTTGGCTGAAGAAGGCAAACCAGAAAAAATCTGGGACAAAATCATCCCAGGTAAGATGGACCGCTTCATGCTTGACAACACTAAAGTTGACCAAGCTTACACACTTCTTGCACAAGTATACATCATGGATGACAGCAAGACAGTTGAAGCATATCTTGAATCAGTTAACGCTTCAGTAGTTGAGTTCGCTCGCTTTGAAGTTGGTGAAGGTATCGAAAAAGCTGCAAACGACTTCGAAGCTGAAGTTGCAGCTACAATGGCAGCAGCCTTGAATAACTAATAATAAAAAGGAAGGAAGCTAAATTGCTTCCTTTTTTCTATGCAGTCAATCTTTATAGGGAGATGTTCCTACTTTTAAGGTATAAATAAAAAGCCCTATAATAAGGGCCAAGTGTATTTAGGAGACTACACTTCAAATTCATAGAGTGCTGTAGAGAGATAACGTTCACCGTTATCTGGTGCTAGAGCAAGGACTTTCTTACCTGTACCTAATTTCTTGGCAACTTCAATTGCTCCGTAGATAGCTGCAGCTGAAGAAATCCCTACAAGGAAACCTTCTTTTCCACCAATTTCACGGCCGAGTGCTAGAGCATCGTCTGACGTTACACGAACGATACCATCATAAGCCTTTGTATCCAGTGTATCAGGAATAAATCCAGCTGATATACCTTGAATTTTGTGAGGACCAGGTTTTTCACCAGATAGAATAGCAGATTCATCAGCTTCCACTGCATAAACTTGAATGTTTGAATTTGCTGACTTGAGTGCATGAGAAACACCAGAAATCGTTCCACCAGTACCTACTCCAGCAACAAAGGCATCTAGTCCATCTTTACCGAAAGTAGCTAGTATTTCAGCTCCTGTTGTTCTTTCGTGTACTTCTGGATTAGCTGGATTGTCAAATTGAAGAGGAAGGAAACCATCACGTTCAGCAGCGATTTCTTGAGCTTTAGCAATAGCGCCTTTCATTCCCTCACTACCAGGAGTTAGGACGAGTTCAGCACCATAAGCTTGGATAATCTTACGTCGTTCTACACTCATAGTTTCAGGCATAACGATGACGACTTTATACCCTTTAGCAGCACCTACCCATGAAAGTCCAATACCAGTGTTTCCACTTGTTGCTTCAACAATTGTAGAACCTGGTTTCAGAATACCGTCTTGTTCAGCTTTTTCAATCATGCTAAGAGCAATACGATCTTTTACAGAAGAACCAGGGTTGAATGCTTCAAGCTTTACATAGACGTCAGCAGCCCCTTCTGGCACGATGTTGTTGAGTTTAACAATCGGAGTTTGACCGATTAATTCAGTAATGTTGTTATAAATAGACATATGAATACCTCTTTGTATAAGATATTTCTAGTATAACGCTATCTATACCATTTGTAAAATATAGAAATCCTATCGAAGTGATAGGATTTTTTTATATCAAAGGTCTAAGCCGTTAATTTTCAAGCGATTGTGATAAGCTAATTCTAATAAATAGGTGTAAAGTGGAATGATATCCGTTTTCTTAGGGAATTCAAATTTATGAGCATTAAAATGCTCATTATGTGCTTTTAGAAAGACATTTTCTAAATAAGTAATAGTAATTTCACTATCATCTATACCTGCTCCAGCAGTTTCCATTTCAACGTTAACAATGTTCATCAAAAAGATTGATTTAATAGACATCTTACGACCGGTAGCACCTTGTTTATCTGTAAAGATAATACGTATATTTGTAAATATAATTGAGTCACGAATCAGTTTATATCCACTTTGAATTTCTTCATTTTCTAGTAGATATTGTCCATATTCTTTGATAAGAGTTTCTTTGTTTTGCTCGCTAAAGTTACCAGCGAGTCCTTGAATGAATTTACCAAATGCCATATTTTCTCCTTTGTTTACACTAAGTTTACAGGAACTTCAACTTCTCGTAAACCTTGATCAGTTAAAGTTACTTTTCCATTAAAAAACTCTACAAGTGCAGCTTTAATATTTTCTTTTTCTTCTTTATCAACATAAATCATTGTATCGACTTGATCTGTAAAGTTTGTCTCAAGTTCCATGAGATCATGTTCCTTAAGGAAGTTACTGTACTCTTGGTACTGAGCGTAAGACATTTGAATAGCAATGCCAGCTTGTTCCTTTATTTCAATGATGCCAATTTCTTTGACAGCTAAGGCAACACTGCCGGCGTAAGCACGAATCAATCCTCCAGCGCCTAGCTTAATGCCTCCAAAGTAGCGTGTCACTACTACACAGACATTAGTAAGATTGTGATTTTCTAGTACCCCAAGCATGGGAACGCCAGCAGTACCACTGGGTTCACCATCATCACTTGTCCGTTTGATTTCACTATGTTCCCCAATAATGAAGGCAGAGCAGTTATGCGTAGCTTTGTAGTGTTCTTTTTTGATGGCAGTAATGAAGTCACGAGCCTCTTCTTCGCTATAAACACGCTTGGCATGACAGATAAAGCGGGATTTTTTGATTTCTTCTAGGACTTGTCCGTCCTCTTTAATTGTTCTAAATTCCATGATTTAATTGTACTAAAAAATCATCTAAAGCGCTAGGTTTTTACGAATAAAGAAGTATGAAAGTAAATCCAAACTATCTCGGTCGGTTGTTTACGGAGAATGAATTAACAGAAGAGGAACGTCAGTTGGCGGAGAAACTTCCAGCAATGAGAAAGGAGAAAGGGAAACTTTTCTGTCAACGTTGTGATAGTGCTATTTTAGATGAATGGTATTTGCCCATCGGTGCTTACTATTGTCGGGAGTGCTTAATTATGAAGCGAATTAGGAGTGATCAAGCTTTATATTATTTCCCACAGGAGGATTTTCCGAAGCAAGATGTTCTTAAATGGCGTGGTCAATTAACTCCTTTTCAAGAGAAGGTGTCAAAGGGATTGATTCAAGCGGTAGATAAGCAGGAACCAACCTTGGTTCACGCTGTAACAGGAGCTGGAAAGACAGAAATGATTTACCAAGTTGTGGCCAAAGTGATTGATGAAGGTGGTGCAGTATGCTTGGCTAGTCCTCGCATAGATGTTTGTTTGGAGCTGTACAAGCGCCTGCAAAAGGATTTTTCTTGCGAGATAGCCCTCCTACATGGAGAATCAGAGCCGTATTTTCGAACACCACTAGTTGTTGCAACGACTCATCAGCTGTTAAAATTTTATCATGCTTTTGATTTGCTAATAGTGGATGAAGTAGATGCTTTTCCTTATGTTGACAACCCTACGCTTTACCATGCTGTCAAGAATAGTGTAAAGGAGAATGGCTTGAGAATCTTTTTAACAGCAACTTCTACCGATGAGTTAGATAGGAAGGTTCGCATCGGAGAATTAAAACGATTGAGTTTGCCTAGACGGTTTCATGGAAATCCTTTGATTATTCCTAAACCTGTCTGGTTATCCGATTTTAATCGCTATTTGGATAAGAATCGTTTATCACCAAAGTTAAAGTTTTATATTGAGAAACAGAGAAAGACAGGTTATCCGTTACTCATTTTTGCTTCAGAAATTAAGAAAGGGGAGCAATTAAAAGAAGTCTTACAGAAGGAATTTTCGCATGAGAAAATTGGTTTTGTGTCTTCAGTTACGGAAGATCGATTAGAGCAGGTGCAAGCTTTTCGAGATGGAGAACTGACAATACTTATCAGTACGACAATCTTGGAGCGTGGAGTTACCTTCCCTTGTGTGGATGTTTTTGTAGTAGAAGCCAACCATCGTCTGTTTACCAAATCTAGTTTGATTCAGATTGGTGGACGAGTTGGACGAAGCATGGATAGACCGACAGGAGATTTGCTTTTCTTCCATGACGGGTTAAATGCTTCAATCAAAAAGGCAATTAAGGAAATTCAACAGATGAATAAGGAGGCGGGTCTATGAAGTGTTTATTATGTGGGCAGACTATGAAGACTGTTTTAACTTTCAGTAGTCTTTTACTTCTGAAGAATGATGCCTCCTGTCTTTGTTTAGATTGTGATTCTACTTTTGATAGGATTGGAGAAGAGAACTGTCCAAACTGTATGAAAACAGGATTGTCAACAAAGTGTCAAGATTGTCAATTTTGGTGTAAAGAAGGAGTTGAAGTCAGTCATAGAGCGATTTTTATTTACAATCAAGCTATGAAGGATTTTTTCAGTCGGTATAAGTTTGATGGAGACTTCCTTTTAAGAAAAGTCTTTGCTTCAGTTTTAAGTGAGGAGTTAAAAAAGTACAAAGAGTATCAATTTGTTGTAATTCCCCTAAGTCCGGAAAGATTGCTCGAGAGGGGATTTAACCAGGTTGAAGGTTTAGTTGAAGCAGCAGGGTTCTCTTTTCAAGACTTACTAGAGAAGAGAGAAGAGCGAGCTAGTTCTTCCAAAAATCGTTCAGAACGCTTGGCAACAGAACTTCCCTTCTTTGTCAAAAGTGGAGTCACTATTCCTAAAAAAATCCTACTTATAGATGATATCTATACTACTGGAACAACTATAAATCGTATGAAGAAACTGTTGGAAGAAGCTGGTGCTGAGGATGTAAAAACATTTTCCCTTGTAAGATGAGGAAAAAATTTGCAAAAACAAAATGAAAGCGTTATAATGAAATCAGAAAAACAAAAACGTTTAGAAAGAAGGTACTCATATGATTAAATATAGTATCCGTGGTGAAAACCTAGAAGTAACAGAAGCAATTCGTGATTATGTAGTTTCTAAACTCGAAAAGATCGAAAAGTATTTTCAAGCTGAACAAGAGTTGGATGCTCGAGTTAACTTGAAGGTGTATCGTGAAAAAACGGCTAAAGTGGAGGTGACGATTCCGCTTGGCTCAATTACTCTTCGTGCAGAAGATGTGTCTCAAGATATGTATGGTTCAATTGACCTTGTAACCGATAAAATTGAACGTCAGATTCGTAAAAATAAAACAAAAATCGAGCGTAAAAATAAAAATAAGGTAGCAACTAGTCAATTATTTACAGATGCTTTGGTGGAAGATACAAATGTTGTCCAATCAAGAGTTGTTCGTTCAAAACAAATTGATTTAAAACCAATGGATTTGGAAGAAGCTATTCTACAGATGGATTTGTTGGGACATGATTTCTTTATCTATGTGGATGTTGAAGATCAGACAACCAATGTGATTTATCGTCGTGAAGATGGCGAGATTGGCTTGTTAGAAGTTAAAGAATCTTAATTTCAATATGTGTAAAGGAAGGTTTACTAAATTGTAAACCTCCTTTTTCTTATAATTGATAGAATTACTGATTACACTTTTAAAAAGTCGCTTTTTGGTGGTTATTATGGTATAATGGGTGCCAAGAGGTTTGGAATGAAAAAATTTTATGTAAGTCCTATTTTCCCCTTAATATTAGGAATAGTGGCGTTCGGAGTGCTATCTGTGCAACTTGTTTTTGTAACGAATACACTGGTAACGCTATTTCTTTTGCTACTTATTTTGGGTTCATATATTTTACTATTCATCCATCAGAGAGACTACTACTCAAAGAGTGAAGTAGAACAAATCCAGTATGTAAACCACCAAGCTGAAGATAGTTTGACAACTTTGTTAGAACAGATGCCTGTCGGAGTTATTAAACTAGACTTATCGTCAGGTGAAGTTGAATGGTTCAATCCTTACGCTGAATTGATTTTGACTAATGAAGTGGGAGAGATTGATGTTGCATTAATTCAAACAATTATAAAGGCGTCTGTGGGGAATCCAGGTTCTTATGCTACCTTAGGTGAAATCCGTTATTCGGTTCATATGGACAAGGTATCTGGAGTTCTTTATTTCTTTGATGTGTCTGGAGAATACGAAGCGACTGTTGAGTTAGTGACAAGTCGACCTGTGATTGGGATTGTCTCCGTTGACAACTATGATGACTTAGAAGATGAAACATCGGAGTCTGATATCAGTCATATCAATAGTTTTGTAGCCAATTTTGTTTCAGAATTTGCTGGGAAGCATGCCATGTTCTCTCGTCGAGTGAGTATGGACCGCTTTTATCTATTTACGGACTACACGGTGCTTGAGGGCTTGATGAACGATAAATTTTCTGTTATTGATTCTTTCAGAGAAGAGTCGAAACAGAGACAGTTGCCTTTGACCTTAAGTATGGGATTTTCTTATGGTGATGGAAATCATGATGAGATAGGGAAAGTTGCATTGCTCAACTTGAACTTGGCTGAAGTGCGTGGTGGCGACCAAGTGGTTGTTAAGGAAAACGACGAAACGAAAAATCCAGTTTATTTTGGTGGTGGGTCTGCTGCCTCAATCAAACGTACACGGACTCGTACGCGTGCTATGATGACGGCTATTTCAGATAAGATTCGTAGTGTGGATCAGGTTTTTGTAGTTGGTCACAAAAATCTAGATATGGATGCTCTTGGCTCTGCTGTAGGTATGCACTTGTTTGCCAGCAATGTGACTGAAAATAGTTATGCTATTTATGACGAAGAACAAATGTCGCCGGATATTGAACGAGCTGTTTCATTCTTAGAAAAAGAAGGAGTTACAAAGTTGTTGTCTGTTAAGGACGCAATGGGGATGGTGACCAATCGTTCTTTGTTGATTCTTGTAGACCATTCAAAGACAGCTTTAACTTTATCAAAAGATTTTTATGATTTATTTACCCAAACCATCGTCATCGACCACCACAGACGGGATCAGGATTTTCCAGATAATGCGGTTATTACTTATATCGAAAGTGGTGCAAGTAGTGCCAGTGAGTTGGTAACGGAATTGATTCAGTTCCAGAATTCTAAGAAAAATCGTTTGAGTCGTATGCAAGCAAGTGTTTTAATGGCTGGTATGATGTTGGATACTAAAAATTTCACCTCACGAGTGACTAGTCGGACATTTGATGTTGCTAGCTATCTCAGAACGAGAGGAAGTGATAGTATTGCTATCCAAGAAATTGCTGCGACAGATTTTGAAGAATATCGTGAGGTCAATGAACTGATTTTACAGGGGCGTAAATTAGGTTCAGATGTACTAATAGCAGAGGCTAAGGACTCGAAATGTTATGATACAGTTGTTATTAGTAAGGCAGCAGATGCCATGTTAGCTATGTCAGGTATTGAAGCGAGTTTTGTTCTTGCGAAGAATACACAAGGATTTATCTCTATCTCAGCTCGCAGTCGTAGTAAGCTGAATGTACAACGGATTATGGAAGAGCTGGGAGGTGGAGGCCACTTTAATTTGGCAGCAGCTCAAATTAAGGATTCAACCTTGTCAGAAGCAGGTGAAAAACTGACAGAAATTGTATTAAATGAAATAAAGGAAAAGGAGAAAGAAGAATGAAAGTAATCTTTTTAGCAGATGTTAAAGGAAAAGGTAAAAAAGGCGAAATTAAGGAAGTACCAACAGGGTATGCACAAAACTTTCTTATCAAAAAGAATTTAGCAAAAGAAGCAACTGCTCAAGCTGTAGGTGAACTTCGTGGTAAACAAAAATCAGAAGAGAAAGCTCACGCTGAGATGATTGCAGAAGCAAAAGCAATTAAAGCCCAACTAGAAGCAGAGGAAACTATTGTAGAATTTGTTGAAAAAGTTGGTCCAGATGGTCGTACCTTTGGTTCCATTACCAATAAGAAAATTGCAGAAGAATTGCAAAAGCAATTTGGAATTAAGATTGATAAACGTCATATCCAAGTACAAGCTCCGATTCGAGCAGTTGGTTTGATTGATGTACCAGTGAAAATCTATCAAGATATTACAAGTGTAATCAATCTTCGTGTGAAAGAAGGGTAAATTTACACTTTCTTGACAAGATTGTAAAAGGAAGGGAAGTCTGATGGCAGAAGTAGAAGAGTTACGAGTACAACCTCAAGATATCTTAGCTGAGCAATCCGTTTTAGGGGCTATCTTTATTGACGAGAGTAAGCTTGTTTTTGTGCGAGAATATATTGAATCTCGGGACTTTTTTAAGTATGCCCATCGTTTGATTTTCCAAGCTATGGTCGATTTATCCGATCGTGGCGATGCTATAGATGCAACAACGGTTCGTACCATTCTTGATAATCAAGGTGATTTGCAGAATATTGGTGGCCTGTCTTACCTGGTTGAGATTGTCAATTCTGTGCCAACTTCTGCTAATGCGGAGTATTATGCTAAGATTGTTGCAGAGAAGGCCATGCTACGTCGATTAATCTCCAAGTTGACAGAGTCTGTCAATCAAGCTTACGAGGCTTCGCAACCAGCTGATGAAATCATTGCTCAGACAGAAAAAGGCCTGATTGATGTCAGTGAAAACGCTAATCGAAGTGGATTTAAGAACATTCGAGATGTGTTGAATATCAACTTTGGAAATCTGGAAGCTCGCTCGCAACAAACGACCGATATTACAGGTATTGCGACAGGCTATCGTGACTTGGATCATATGACGACTGGACTTCATGAGGAGGAGTTGATTATCCTAGCAGCCCGTCCGGCGGTTGGTAAGACAGCCTTTGCCTTGAATATTGCTCAGAATATTGGGACTAAGTTGGACAAAACAGTTGCTATTTTTTCACTCGAAATGGGTGCGGAAAGTCTAGTGGACCGTATGTTGGCGGCAGAAGGTTTGGTGGAATCGCATTCTATTCGTACGGGTCAATTGACTGATGAGGAGTGGCAAAAATATACCATTGCTCAAGGGAATCTAGCTAATGCAAGTATCTATATCGATGATACGCCAGGGATTCGGATTACAGAGATTCGTTCTCGTTCTCGTAAACTGGCTCAAGAAACTGGAAATCTTGGTTTGATTTTGATAGACTATTTGCAGCTTATCACGGGAACTGGTAGAGAAAATCGTCAACAAGAGGTTTCAGAAATTTCACGTCAGTTGAAAATTTTAGCTAAGGAACTGAAGGTTCCAGTAATCGCTCTAAGTCAGCTTTCTCGTGGTGTAGAACAACGTCAGGATAAGAGACCGGTCTTGTCTGATATTCGTGAATCTGGGTCTATTGAGCAGGACGCTGATATCGTAGCCTTTCTTTATCGCGACGATTACTATGAGCGTGGTGGAGAAGAAGAGGAAGGCATACCGAATAATAAGGTAGAAGTTATTATCGAGAAAAACCGTAGTGGAGCTCGTGGAACGGTGGAATTAATTTTCCAAAAAGAATACAATAAATTTTCAAGTATCTCAAAGAGGGAGGCATAAGATGTCAGATGCATTTACAGATGTAGCCAAGATGAAAAAAATCAAAGAAGAAATCAAGGCACATGAGGGACAAGTCGTAGAAATGACTTTGGAGAATGGTCGTAAGCGCCAAAAAAATAGATTGGGTAAGCTAATTGAGGTTTATCCGTCCCTATTTATCGTTGAATTTGGGAACGTTGAAGGAGATAAACAAGCTAATGTTTACGTTGAATCCTTTACTTACTCAGATATCCTTACAGAAAAGAATTTGATTCATTATCTTGACTAAAGTGAGAAATTTTCTCACTTTTTCTTTTTTCTCCGAATAGTTTAAGTGAAGGTAATCTTCGATTTATATTATTTTTCAAGGAGGAAGAATGAAAATTTCACCATTTAAAGTAGCAGAGACAAGGCTTTCTATTAGAAAGTCAGTTAAAAAGGTTGTTCCTTTTTTAGTAGTAGGGCTGATGTTGTCGGCTGGAGAAAGTGTTCATGCAAACAGTTCTTATGCTCGTGGAGATGATTATCCTGCTTATTATAAAAATGGGAGTCAGAGTATTGATAAGTGGAGGATGTATTCTCGTCAGTGTACTTCATTTGCTGCTTTTCGCTTGAGTGGAGTAAATGGTTTTGAGCTTCCAGGAGCTTATGGTAATGCTGGTGAATGGGGTTATCGTGCTCGTCGTGAAGGTTATCGTGTAGATAATACACCAGCTATCGGATCTATTGCTTGGTCTACTGCAGGAGGTTATGGCCATGTTGCTTGGGTTTCAAATGTGATGGGAGATAATATAGAAATTGAGGAATATAACTATGATTATAAAGGTAATTATAATAAACGAATTGTAAAAGCAAACAAGATGACCGGTTTTATTCATTTTAAAGATTTATCAAGCAATTCTAAAGAAGTCCCAAGCAGTTCAAAAGATTCGACAAGGAATCATGTTGTGACCAGTCAATCGTCATCTTTGATGAGAGGAACTCATTATTTTAAGGTGGAGACTCCTATTAAAGATCAACCATTATTGAATGCAACTCCACTTGCATATTATTCTCCAGGTGAGAGTGTTCATTATGATCAGGTGATAGAAAAGGATGGTTACAAGTGGTTGAGTTATATTTCTTATAGCGGGAGTCGACGTTATATTCAGTTGGAGGGAGTTACTTCGTCACAAAATCAATCAGTAAATAAATCTAATCATGGTTTAAATAATGGATTGACTGTGGGTTGGAAGAAAATAAATGGTAGTTGGTATTATTTCAAATCAGATGGATCTAAGGCGACGGGATGGCTGAAAGATGGTTCTACCTGGTATTATTTGAAGTCATCTGGTGAAATGCAGACAGGCTGGTTACAGGAGAAAGGATTTTGGTATTATCTAGATGATTCAGGGGCAATGAAAACGGGCTGGTATCAAGTCTCTGGTAAGTGGTATTATTCTTACTCTTCAGGTGAGCTAGCTGTTAATACAATAGTAGACGGTTATACTGTAAATCATAATGGTGAGTGGATTAAAGAAAAATAAACTAAAAAACTTGATTCATTATCATTTTTAACTATATTCAAAAGTAATTAGCACTATTTTAAATATTTACTTGAAGCGTTCTTATATATTTTTTTATTGTAGCTTGTTTGATCCGAACTATTTTCATGAGATAAATTCTTTAATAAAGAATTTATTGCTTATCTAGGTTTCCGTAGTAATATTAGAAAGTTAAAAATATGTTTATATTGACATTATTCTTTTCTAGTCGATATAAATATATTTTTTGAATGGTTTAATATATTGTTTTTGTTAATCTATATTAAAAGTTGTAATAGAGAGAAATATAATTCCACAAAGGGGCGTTTTAAAAATGGATAAAAAAATGATCTTGACTAGCTTAGCTAGTGTTACGGTTTTAGGTGCGGTTTTTGCTGTGTCTCAACCGTCGGTTGTAAAAGTTGATGCACCTACAGCTACTAGCACATCCGTAGAAACTGGAGTCACACCTGACCTGTGGTTAAAACTCCAAAAACTGAAGTCGGAAAAGCTAAAGAAGATTTAACTGAAACAATTGAAAACTTGACGGATGATGCTGAGGAATTAAAAGCCGATGCTGAAAAGAAAGCTGAAATTGGTAAAGAAGCTATTCTAGATTACGTTGAAAAAGGTGATTTATCTGCTAAAGATGTTCTAAAAGAATTAGAAAACGACCATAACACTAGAAACAAAGCTCCTGAAAAAGTTGATAAAACTAAAAAATTAGATGCTGAAGAAGCTAAAAAAATTGATGAAGCTGCTAAAAAAGAAGCTTCTAAATCAATCGTTAAAAAACTTACAGATATAGCTGATGATTTAGCTGATACTGGTGAAAAAGCTAAGGTAGTAGAAGAGAAAAATGCTGCCTTAGATAAACAAAAAGAAACCTTAGAAAAAGCTAAAGTTGCTCTTGAAACAGCTAAAACGAATAAAGCTGATCAAGATGTTATCGATAAATTACAAGATGCTGTAACTAAACTAGAAGGTTCTGTCGCTTCTGCTAAAGCTTCTGTTGATGAAGCTTTAGCTAAATTTGACGAAGTTAATGAATCATTACAAGATCGTAAGCAATCGATATACTAACTGACGATGACAACGCAACTTTAGGTTACATCGAAAAATTAAAAGAAGTTCCTAAGGATGAAGAACTGAAAGACTTCAGTGGTGGAGTAAGTGATGATGCAACACCTACTGAACCTGCTAAGGAAGCAGATGAAGTACCAACTGCTCCTAACGTTCCAGAATTTAATGGTGGTGTGAATCCTAGTGATTCTCCTTCTGGAGATAATGAATCTGATTTCAATGGTGGGGTAAATGATACAACACCTCCTACTGTAGCCGATGCTCCAGAATATACAGGAGGCGTTAATAGTGTAGAAGCAGCAATTAACGAAGTTCCACAATATACTCTTACAACAGCAGGTACTAACAAGGATAATACTTATCAAGCGCCAGCAGTAAAAACAGAAGATAAAAAAGAACTTCCAAATACTGGTGGTAAAGATAATGTTGCAGTTGCATCATTAGGATTCCTTGGATTGTTCCTTGGTGCCCTTCCATTTGTGAAACGTAAAAACTAATTCATTTCGTAGTTTGAAAGAGAGGGAGTAACTTCCTTCTCTTTTTACTATTATCTTAGTTTCTCTCAGGGAACTCTTCCCAATGGTATTTTTTGGTGCTTTCCTTTATAATGGGTGTATGGATAAGAAAAAATTATTATTGATTGATGGGTCTTCTGTTGCTTTTCGGGCGTTTTTTGCGCTCTATCAGCAGTTGGACCGTTTTAAGAATGCGGCTGGTTTGCATACCAATGCGATTTATGGCTTTCAGTTGATGTTGAGCCATTTGTTGGAGCGGGTTGAGCCAAGTCATATTTTGGTGGCTTTTGATGCAGGAAAGACGACCTTCCGTACAGAGATGTATGCGGACTATAAGGGTGGTCGGGCTAAGACTCCTGATGAGTTTCGTGAGCAATTTCCTTTCATTCGTGAGTTGTTGGATCATATGGGGATTCGTCACTATGAATTGGCTCAGTATGAGGCGGATGACATTATTGGGACACTAGATAAATTAGCTGAGCAAGATGGTTTTGATATTACCATTGTCAGTGGGGACAAGGACTTGATTCAGCTGACGGATGAGCATACGGTGGTTGAGATTTCCAAGAAAGGTGTGGCTGAGTTTGAGGCCTTTACGCCAGAATATCTTATGGAAAAGATGGGCATTACACCGGCTCAGTTTATCGATCTCAAGGCGCTCATGGGTGATAAGTCGGATAATATCCCTGGAGTGACCAAAATCGGTGAAAAGACGGGTATCAAGCTCTTGCTGGAGCATGGTTCGCTTGAGGGGATTTATGAAAATATTGATGGGATGAAGGCTTCTAAGATGAAGGAAAATCTTATCAATGATAAGGAACAGGCCTTTTTGTCTAAAACACTAGCGACCATTGATACCAAGGCACCGATTGAGATTGGTTTGGAGGAGTTGGTCTATAGCGGTCCAGATGTTGAAAACCTTGGGAAATTCTACGATGAGATGGGCTTCAAACAGCTCAAGCAGACTTTAAATGCATCGTCAGCTGAAGTGGCTGAGAGTTTGGACTTTACTATTGTTGACCAAATCAGTCAAGACATGCTGAGTGAAGAGTCTATCTTCCATTTTGAGCTTTTTGGTGAGAATTACCATACGGATGATTTGGTTGGTTTTGCCTGGTCTTGTGGGGAAAAGCTCTATGCTACAGACAAGCTTGAGCTTTTTCAGGAACCTATTTTCAAGGATTTCTTAGAAAAAACATCTTTGAAAATTTATGATTTTAAAAAATCCAAGGTTCTCTTGCGTCGTTTTGGTGTGGATTTGCAGGCTCCTTCCTTTGATAGCCGCTTGGCTAAATACTTATTATCAACTGTAGAAGACAATGAAATTTCAACCATTGCTAGACTGTATGGTCAGACTTACTTGGTTGATGATGAGACCTTCTACGGTAAAGGTGTTAAAAAGGCCATTCCTGAACGTAAGAAATTCTTGGAACATTTGGCGCGTAAGCTTGCTGTTTTGGTTGAGACTGAGCCTGTTTTACTTGAAAAACTCAGTGGAAATGGGCAATTAGAGCTTCTTTATGATATAGAGCAACCTCTGGCTTTTGTCCTTGCCAAGATGGAAATTGCTGGGATTACGGTCAAGAAAGAGACCTTGCTTGAGATGCAGGCTGAAAATGAGATTGTCATTGAAAAACTGACTCAGGAGATTTATGAACTGGCTGGTGAGGAGTTTAATATTAACTCGCCTAAGCAGCTGGGCGTACTTCTCTTTGAAAAATTGGGGCTACCTCTAGAATACACTAAGAAAACCAAAACTGGATACTCGACTGCGGTGGATGTCTTGGAGCGCCTGGCTCCTATTGCTCCGATTGTTAAGAAAATTCTTGACTACCGTCAGATTGCTAAGATTCAATCCACTTATGTAATTGGTTTGCAGGACTGGATTTTGGCTGATGGCAAGATTCATACTCGCTATGTGCAGGATTTGACCCAAACAGGTCGTCTGTCTAGTGTGGATCCAAACTTGCAAAATATTCCTGTGCGTTTGGAGCAGGGCCGTCTCATTCGGAAGGCTTTTGTGCCTGAGTGGGAGGATAGTGTCCTTCTCAGCTCGGACTATTCACAGATTGAATTACGCGTTTTGGCACATATTTCTAAGGATGAGCACTTGATTAAGGCTTTCCAAGAGGGGGCAGATATCCATACTTCGACAGCCATGAGGGTCTTTGGCATTGAGCGTCCTGAGGATGTGACTGCAAACGACCGTCGAAATGCCAAGGCAGTCAACTTTGGAGTGGTTTACGGGATTTCAGACTTTGGTTTGTCTAATAATTTGGGAATTAGTCGTAAGGAGGCCAAAGCCTACATTGATACCTACTTTGAACGCTTCCCAGGTATTAAAAACTACATGGATGAAGTGGTGCGTGAGGCGCGTGATAAGGGCTATGTAGAGACCCTCTTTAAGCGTCGCCGTGAGTTGCCAGATATCAATTCGCGCAACTTCAACATTCGCGGTTTTGCAGAGCGGACAGCTATCAACTCTCCTATCCAAGGATCGGCGGCAGATATTCTCAAGATTGCCATGATTCAGCTGGATAAAGCCTTGGTTGCAGGTGCTTATCAGACTAAGATGCTGTTACAAGTGCACGATGAAATCGTCCTTGAAGTTCCTAAATCTGAGCTGGCAGAGATGAAAAAATTGGTCAAACAAACCATGGAAGAAGCTATTCAACTCAGTGTTCCCCTCATCGCAGATGAGAATGAAGGGGTAACCTGGTACGAGGCTAAATAAAAAGTTATGTAGAGTTTGAAGCATTTGTTTTCAAACTCTTTTTCATGTTTTTCTGTAAGCAGTTTCCTTGACATTTTTTTTGTTTTGCGCTATCATATGTCCATATAATATATGGGAGTCTGTGTACAGTCTGAGAGGAAGTGTTAAACTTCGACCGCACCTGATCTGGGTAATGCCAGCGTAGGGAACGTTACTTAATCTATTCTGCACCTTTTCCATATATGGTAAAGGTTTTTCTTTTTGTCAAAGGAAAATGAGAAGAGGAGGTTGTTATGAAAGCAAGCATTGCCTTGCAAGTTTTACCCCTATCACAGGGGATTGATCGGATAGCTGTTATCGATCAGGTCATTGCTTATCTGCAAGCTCAAGAAGTGACCATGGTGGTGACACCATTTGAAACGGTCTTGGAAGGAGAGTTTGATGAGCTCATGCGCATTCTCAAAGAAGCGCTAGCAGTGGCAGGGCAGGAGGCAGACAATGTCTTTGCCAACGTCAAAATAAATGTAGGAGAGATTTTAAGTATTGATGAGAAGCTTGAAAAGTATACTGAGACGACACATTAGTCTATTGGGCTTTCTAGGAGTCTTGTCAATCTGGCAGCTAGCAGGTTTGCTTAAACTTCTCCCCAAGTTTATCCTGCCGACACCTCTTGAAATTCTCCAGGCCTTTGTTCGTGATAGAGAATTTCTCTGGCACCATAGCTGGGCGACCTTGAGAGTGGCTTTGCTGGGGTTGGTTCTGGGAGTTTTGATTGCCTGTCTCATGGCTGTGCTTATGGATAGTTTGACTTGGCTTAACGATCTGATTTACCCTATGATGGTGGTTGTTCAGACCATTCCGACCATTGCCATAGCTCCTATCCTGGTCTTGTGGCTCGGTTATGGGATTTTACCCAAGATTGTCTTGATTATCTTGACGACTACTTTTCCTATCATCGTTAGCATTTTGGACGGTTTTAGGCATTGTGACAAGGATATGCTGACCTTGTTTAGTCTGATGCGGGCCAAACCTTGGCAAATCCTGTGGCATTTTAAAATCCCAGTCAGCTTGCCCTACTTTTATGCAGGTCTAAGAGTCAGTGTCTCTTACGCTTTTATCACAACAGTAGTATCTGAGTGGTTGGGAGGCTTTGAAGGACTAGGTGTCTACATGATTCAGTCCAAGAAACTGTTTCAGTATGATACCATGTTTGCTATTATTATTCTGGTATCGATTATCAGCCTTTTGGGTATGAAGTTGGTCGATATTAGTGAAAAATATGTTATTAAATGGAAACGTTCGTAGAATAAGGATGTTTCAAAAAAGAAAAGAGGAAATCAAAATGAAGAAAACATGGAAAGTGTTTTTAACTGTTTTAACAGCTCTTGTAGCTGTTGTGCTTGTGGCCTGTGGTCAAGGAACTGCTTCTAAGGACAACAAAGAAGCAGAACTCAAGAAGATCGACTTTATCCTAGACTGGACTCCAAATACCAACCACACAGGGCTTTATGTTGCTAAGGAAAAAGGTTATTTCAAAGAAGCTGGTGTGGATGTTGATTTGAAATTGCCGCCAGAAGAAAGTTCTTCTGACTTGGTTATCAATGGTAAGGCACCATTTGCAGTCTATTTCCAAGATTACATGGCGAAGAAATTGGAAAAAGGGGCAGGAATCACTGCCGTTGCAGCTATCGTAGAACACAATACATCAGGAATTATCTCTCGTAAATCTGATAATGTAAGCAGTCCAAAGGACTTGGTTGGTAAGAAATACGGAACTTGGAATGATCCAACTGAACTTGCTATGTTGAAAACCTTGGTAGAATCTCAAGGTGGGGACTTTGATAAAGTCGAAAAAGTACCAAACAACGATTCAAACTCTATCACACCGATTGCCAATGGAGTATTTGACACTGCTTGGATCTACTATGGATGGGATGGTATCCTTGCAAAATCTCAAGGCGTAGAGGCTAACTTCATGTATTTGAAAGACTACGTCAAGGAATTTGATTACTACTCACCAGTTATCATCGCAAACAACGACTACCTCAAAGACAACAAAGAAGAAGCACGCAAAGTTATCCAAGCTATCAAAAAAGGTTACCAATATGCTATGGAGCATCCAGAAGAAGCAGCTGATATCCTCATCAAGAATGCACCTGAACTTCAGGAAAAACGTGACTTTGTCATCGAATCTCAAAAATACTTGTCAAAAGAATATGCAAGCGACAAGGAAAAATGGGGTCAATTTGATGTAGCTCGCTGGAATGCCTTCTACAAATGGGATAAAGAAAATGGTATCCTTAAAGAAGACTTGACAGACAAAGGATTCACCAACGAATTTGTGAAATAATGACAGAAATTAGACTAGAACACGTCAGTTATGCCTATGGTCAGGAGAGGATTTTAGAGGATATCAACCTACAGGTGACTTCAGGAGAAGTTGTTTCTATCCTAGGTCCAAGTGGTGTTGGTAAGACTACGCTTTTCAACTTAATTGCGGGGATTTTAGAAGTTCAGTCAGGGAGAATTGTCCTTGATGGTGAAGAAAATCCCAAGGGGCGCGTGAGTTATATGTTACAAAAGGATCTGCTCTTGGAACACAAGACGGTGCTTGGTAATATCATTCTGCCCCTCTTGATTCAAAAGGTGGATAAGGCAGAAGCTATTGCTCGCGCAGATGAAATTCTTGCGACCTTCCAGTTGACAGCTGTACGAGACAAGTATCCTCATGAACTCAGTGGTGGGATGCGCCAGCGTGTAGCCTTGCTTCGTACCTATCTTTTCGGTCACAAGCTCTTTCTCCTAGATGAAGCCTTTAGCGCCTTGGATGAGATGACCAAGATGGAACTGCACGCTTGGTATCTTGAGATTCACAAGCAGTTGCAGCTAACAACCTTGATCATCACGCATAGTATCGAGGAGGCCCTCAGTCTCAGCGACCGCATCTATATCTTGAAAAATCGCCCTGGGCAGATTGTTTCAGAAATTAAACTAGATTGGTCTGAAGATGAGGACAAGGAAGTACAAAAGATTGCCTACAAACGTCAAATCTTGGCAGAATTAGGCTTAGATAAGTAGAAAAAGAGGGAGTTGGTGAAGATTATCCTTTACCAGCGCCCTTTTTCTTTTAAAAATGAGAAAATTTCGGTATAATAGTCAATTATACCGAAATCATTCTATAATCGTTGATACATAAGGGTTTTATGTATCGCTTTTTTAATTTTGTGGACTTTTTTAAGAACTTTTTATTTTTTCGAGGGCAGTTTCAAAGAATGAGACTGCTCTTTTTTGGTTTTCTTTTGATAAATGGCTGTAAGTATCCATAGTTACAGATATTTTTGCATGGCCAAGCCGTGTCTGTATTTCCTTGTATGGCAGGCCAGCATTAAGCAAGATACTAGCGTGAGTGTGTCGGAAAGCATGAAAGCCTAAATCAGTACAGTTAGCGTTTTTTAAGTGCTTATGTAGGCGATAATCAACCTTTCGAGTATTGACATAGTTGTCAAAGTTATCAGAGAATACTTTCTCATAGGTTAAGCCAATGTTTCTACCGTTTTCTGCTTGTCTTGCTCGGTAGAGACGAAGCATGAGTACTGTTTTATGATCGATATCTAGAACTCTATAGCTTGATTTTGTCTTAGGAGTGTTTACCTGGTTTAAAATGTTGAGTGTTTTGTTAATATCGATTGTTCCGTTCTGCAGGTCAATATCAGACCATTCTAGGGCCAGACATTCACGGATGCGCAGTCCAGTAGCTAGGAGCGTTTTATAAAGCACAGTATCATAGAAATTGATAAAGGTATTCTCCAGGTTATCGAGATAGGAGAGGAAGTTTTTAAGTTCCTGATCTTGAAAGTATTTAATTTCTTGCTTATCTCTTGTTATCTTTCTAGGAATGACAACATCACGAGCAGGGTTATTATCCAATGCCTGGATAGAAACTCCATACTGTAGAATACGTTTATTTAAGGCGTGAAGGTGATTGTATTCTTTATACCCCGTTCCGTCCTGATTGTACTCATCCGCCCACTTATTTACCTGAGTTTGGATAATAACAGGAGTAAGTTTATCTAGTTTGTAAGTACTAAATGAGGGCAAGAGGTAATTATTTAAGCAGCCTTTTATCTTTATCTGCGTGTTAGTTTTTATGGTATGCTGGTAGGTTTGCCAAAATAAGTCCACAAGTTCGCTATAGGTTGTTATATGCGAGCGTTGTTTCCGTGTAGAGCCGTTTTTCTCAAATTCTACCTTAGCCTGGGTGACTTTGTTTTTGAGTTCTTTCTTTGTTCGTGCTGATATGGTAGTCTTGATCTTCTTACCAGTCACAGAATCAATGCCAAGATAGATACTAGAGCGGTAGACTGCTGATCCGTCTTTTTTCGTGTGTTGTGTAATCTTCATGGTTTACTCCTTTTCCATCAGCAGGCAAGCAATTAGAAAAGGTTTTGAGTTTATACCATGCGAGGAGCTACGAGAATGCCCCTATTTTCGATTTTAAGCAGTCAGACGACCAAATGTACCAGAATAAGAAACAAGGCGGATATGGGGCTTATATGGGGTTTGAAAAGGCCCATATATTGCAAGTAGTTCTATCTTAATGTGTCAGTGATATTATACCAATTATTCGGAAATCCAAGTGTGTCCAATACAATGCCGGCTTCAATGGAGTGCGCTTTTTTATTTAGAGCTTTGGTTCTTTTAATAATAGTGTTATGTAATTGAGCGTATTGTGTGGAAGCAAGTAGGCATTGCAAGGCAAGAAAAACATAATATACAGATTGTCTTGATGTATTGGCATTGTTATTGTAATAGTGGAAATAAGCTAGTTGTGGAAGATTCTCACGACATTTATAATTGAAAAGTTTATTATTATGAGCAGTGATATTTCTAATTTCTAGTATATTTTTAATAATACTTTCTAAAGCCTTTCCGCTTAAAAGGTCTTTACTAGGTCTATTTTGGATGTATTCAATATTTTCTTGTAAGAATTGTGATAAATCTCTAGCTATTTGATTTTTTATATCAGTGTTTAGATTTCTATAAAAGTTAAATGCTTGCCCTAATGTAAGTTCATTGATGATAACCCAGAAAGGAACAACGCCATGTTGTTTATAGTGGTGTTTTATAGAATTGTTTTGCTTATCCCTATTATAATCATTGAGTATTCTAGCTAATATACTGATTAAATTTGTAATTTGTGCGAGCCTTTTTGCATCTTTTTGTGTTTCAAAATTATTAATATCTAGATAAGAGTATGGCTTTGGATATGATTCTGAAAAACGATATGCCAGCACGGATTTAAAGTGTTTTTCTGCATCTATAATTGCTTTTAAAAAAGCTGATTTAATTTCTTTATCGTAAAAGTGTGTTGCAGCTATTTCTCTAAAGTCTGCACCAGTTATAAATTCATCTTTTGATGTTTGAAAAAATTTACTATATCCGTTGACGACGTTGTAATAGTTGTTAGTTAGAAGGTATCTTTTACATTCTTCTATGTTATCTATTTCTAAACCTCTAGACTGGAGAAGTTTTATTTGTTCATCTAATGTTTGAAATGGTTTCATATATGTTCCTTGTATACAAAAACACCACCTAGTAGAACTAGGCAGTGTTTCGCGTACTCTGTTCCCTTGGGAGCAGAAACTCTTCTCATTGCCTAATAATACTGTAATTTTTAGTTTTTGTCAATATTTTTAGTTTGTTTTTTAAAAATTTTTGAGTATCGAAAAAATCTCAACGCTGGGAACGTTCGCCTTTTTTCGTCCTAAAACTGTCCCTTCCGTGTTGTTTCGTAGTCCAGTGATTCTTTGAATAGGTCAGATAGTCCAGTTACGTCTTGGTTTGCGAGGAGTTCCATATAATGCGCCCTTGAGTCTTTTGAGACGATGATAGGAGCGTTTAGATACTTCATAGCTAGGTACATGAGTACTAGGCGACCAGTACGGCCGTTGCCGTCGCTAAATGGATGAATCCGTTCAATCTGGATATGGGTATCCGCTAAAATCTCTAAGATTTCTTTTTCATTCTGAGTATGATCTAAGCGATAAGCAGTATTATCCGCCCATTGCGTCATCAGGTAGGGCGTTTCTGCTGGGCTAGCTGTTTGAAATTCCGCCCCGATAATAGCATTTTGAACTTGCTTAAATTGTCCGCGATCATGTTGCAGTCTATCCACTAATAAGGCGTGAAAATCTTGAACCAGTCCCACAGTGAGGGCTTTATGGATTGCCAATGAGTCCAAGAGATAAGAAAAGGCCTGTTTATGGTTTTCAATCTCATAAAACTCACGAATACTTTTGCCGTTGCGTGGCAAGGTGCTCTCTAAGATAATGCTGACGGTTTCGGGTAGGGAAATAGTGTTCCCTTCGATACCGCTAGAATGGTAGGCCATGCGTACCAGTATATCGTCCAGGTAGTCTTGAGCGTAGTCCATGATTCTCCTTTCTATTTTTCAATTTCCCCTGTTTTTGCACAATAGACCATGAAACGATGGTTGCTATTGGCGAATATGGGGGATTTTTTATTGTACGATGATTTCTCCAACAGGGATAAAATCTTTTTGTTTTGAAGATTTTGCGATTAAGTCGTATTGATCAGCAGATTTTTCATACCCAAGGGAAAGAGTAGTGTTGTCGTCTGGTAATTTTTTAGCAAACTCAGATATAGACATCCGAAATATGGTAATTGCATTTTGCTGATTAGTTGTAGCAGAATTTGAATTGATTGCGTCCATAGTCTCTTTTGCGCTATCTTTAGCCGTTCCAGTTAGCAAAATCATGATTGTATCATGCGGTTCGGATGAATCTGAATCGATTACGTTATTTTGAATTTTTACGCTTATTGCGCCAGTTGATTCAGGATCTAATTTTGATTTGATTTCAGAAATTAAATTATCGTATTTACTGTTATCTACTTTGGCTTTAACGTTTGTTGAAGTAGTATTTTTTTGCTCCGTTTTTGGTTGCTCCGAGCTATCTTTGGTAGCTGATTGATTGTTAGAGCAAGCTACTAGGACGGTAGCAGAAAGTAAAATAGCTGATGTGCTTAGTAATTTTTTCATAAGTGGATTCCTATATTCTAATGTTTTCTAATAAAAGATGGGGAATTTTTATAGAATCTTCTCAAATACCATTGTGGCTTGAATGCGGTCACCACCGCCTAAACCTTTGCTTCCACCATTGGCGGTTGTGATGGTATGAAGGCGATAACCTTTTGAAGCTTGTTTATTGATAACATCTTCTAATTCTGTAAGGTTTCCTGATCCAGTACCGAAAAACTTTTCTTTCAAAGTTACCTGTAGGACAACATAGTGTAGTCCATTTACTCCAGATGCGGTAGAAAAACTACCTTCTTGTTTTACAGTGTCAAAAAATCCCATGTGTTTAACTCCTTATCAGTATTTTCAAATAATATTACTTGTCGTTATTTTTTTTAAATGATACTGCATCTTTCTTTGCGAATTTTTTTGCAATAGTTCTAAGCAATTCTCTTTCATCATCGGTGCAGAAAAAGTAGTTAAGCATCAATTCTAGAGCAAATGGTTCAAGATGCTTTCTTAATTTTTCATAGTCATAAAAATCTAAATCGGTTTTTGACAATTGCATATAGTCAAATTCTTGCCATGAGCGATACTCTCTTGGTGTTGGAATGTAACCATCAAATGGGTCTTTTTTATTATTTGAGTAATTTAGCAAGTATCCTACGCTTACTCCGAAGTAGTCAGCTAATTGTTTTGCTTTCTCTGGTTTGATTTGGCTTTCTTCATTTTCCCATTTTTGGTACCCTCTCCGAGTTACGCCCATAGCTTTAGCGACGACCTCTTGTGTGTCGCCTTTTTCTTTTCTTAATTCTTTTAGTCTGTTCATGCATATTACCTCAATTTTAATTATATCACAAAACAATAAAAAGCTAACAAAAAATTCACTTTTTGTTATTTAACTATTGACAGCTAACATTAAATACGCTATACTACAACCAAGCTAACAAATAGTTAGCGAAAGAAAAAGGGGGGAACTTCATTGCTTATTACCTCAACACAAGCAAAAGCGATTCGCCGAAAGCAAGCAGACAAGAAATTGACTGCAAAACAAGCAGGCGAAGAAATAGGAGTTACACAAGTTACCTATCGAAAAATCCGAGACGGTGGCGAAGTAAAGCCTAGCATTTATCAAAAAGCCATGCAGTGGCTTGCAGAAGATTATTAGAAAGGAGCGAACTAATCATAAAACTACTCTACATTTACAGATTTCTCATGTGGTGCTTTACCACTGGGGATTGATAAACAGATCTAGCTAAATATTCGCTAGTGTAATTTGCTTGCTACCTATAGCAGTATCAAGGGTTTGTAGGGGTTCATATTCTCCGATTTTACCCTACTTTAATGCTTTACCTTGGTACTGTTTTAGGTGGCAAGCACTGACAAAAGAAGAAAGGAGTGAACCAATGGAACTGGTTTACATGGACGGCAAGAAAGAGCCGTATACTACGAGCAGTATCGTTGCAGACTGCGCTGAAATTAAGCACAGACATTTGAAGATTTTGCTGAACAAGCACCGAGAGGACTTTGAGAGTTTTGGAAAGGTGCAATTTAAAATTTCACCTTCAAAGAGTGGGCAAAATGTACGGGACTATATTTTGAATGAGCAACAAGCAACCTTGATGATCACTTACTTACGAAATACAGAACCCGTAAAAGAGTTTAAGAAGAACCTAGTCAAAGCATTCTTTGAAATGCGTGACGAACTTTCTAAACGCCACCTTCAAAGAGAACTGGAAAAGCCAAAGCGTAAAAGCTTAACTGAAGCTATTCAAACATGGGAGAAAGCCCCCAAGCATGCCTATAGTACCCTTACAAACTTACTACTAAAGGGAGTGACAGGGAAGAATAAAGCGCAACTCATGAAGGAGCGAGAAAGTAAGAACGGCATTGATGGCTTGACAAGTGCAGAACTGACAAACTATCAACGTTTGGAAGATATGGCAATAGCTATGATTAACTTGAATAGGGGATATTCAGAAATTAAGGAATTAATTTTTAAAGTATAGGAGTATAGAAAATGGAAAATGAATTTCAGACAGTTACAAATGCCAAAGGGTTAGAAATTCCTAAGTATTCCAAGGATTTTAAAAAGCTAGTTGAGAAAGACAGACAACTAGCCGAATATCTTTGTATGAACTACGAGAACTTGGACAGTGAAGACCTGGGCGCATTTCTTGAAACGGTGGAGCAGGGGTTCAGCTGGATTCTGGATCTTATCGAAAGTAAAGACTTGCTTTATAAACCACAGTCAGGTAGTAGTCATGCAAAAAGAAAATAAAAAAATCACTTGCTCAAATTTTAGACGAGGCGAGCAAGCGACAAGATTAAGGATATAGAAATTTTTTCTATGCTTTGATTATAGCAAAAAATATCTATTCTATCAAATATCTAAAGAAAAACCGAAGAGCAGGCAAGCAATTAGAAAAGGTTTTGAAATCAAGCGCTGACAGGGTGATTCTAAGGCCTTGTTTAGTTGAAAGATGGGTAATTACCCACGAAACATCACTACATGCGTCCGCCAACTAGGGGCAATCGCCCAGCGTTTGGAGTGGTGAAGCATACCATATAGAAAACAGGCAAGAAAAAGGACAAGGAAAGGCTAATGGAGAAAAATATGACTCTAGACCTAGACAACATGACACGATCAGAATTTGACAAGCTAATGACTAAAATCAAGGATAGACATCCGAACCTCTTTCAGTTCATCATTGACTTTTTAGATGATAAAGTAACTTCTGAAGAGGTGTACGACTTTCTGAAGATGAAGCGAAGCTATCAAGTAAATTATATCAAGAATTACAAAGCGAGGGCATAGCATGAATGAACTAGATTTAAGCAATACACAGGCGCTTATTTTTACCGTGATATTGATTGGCTTTCTCATGTATCTAAACCACCGAGACCGCAAAAAAAGCGCCCAAATCGAGCGAGAAAGTACACAGACGATAGAAACAACTAGCGAGGATTTAAGCCCTGATTATGGGCGATATATTCAGCTTGCAGGGCTTAAGCCATGGGGGTACTATGATGTTTGAAAAAATGATTGAAGATTTAAAGTCTAAGATTTTGGAAGCAGTGGAACGGTATTTAAAAAGCCATGAGAAAGCACCTCAAAAAAGATTAGATTTAATCAGCAAGGTGGAACTAAAGGAAGAACTGGGCATAGGAGATAAAACCTTGACAAAATGGGAAGGTGCAGGACTACCGCAGTATATACCGCCTATTGAAGATACTAGAAAAGCGTATTATAAAGTCTCAGATGTTTTAAAGTTTTTGGGGGTAGATGATGGCAAAGACTAAAGTATATTTTTGGTTAAAAATTGATAAGAAATTTTTTGACAACCTATTTATTAAGCGACTAAAAAGTATGCCTGGCGGCTACACTATGATAGTGATTTATATCCGTCTTATGTTAGAAAGTCTTGAAAGTGATTGTATTCTGTATTACGAAGGGTACTTTGAAACCTTAAAAGAAGAACTGGCCTTGAAATTAGATGTTTCTGAGGATGATATATCTATGACTATAGCTTATTTTACGCAATGTGGCCTGATTCAGATTGATGAAGATAAAAATGCCGAGTTAACACAAGCAAAAGCTTTGGTACAACAAGAAACAAACCACGCTGCATATATGAGAAGCTACCGAAAAGAGCAACAAGAGAAAGAAAAAAATCTTACATTGTTATCTAATAATTTTACAACGTTATCTACATGTAAGACAGAGAAAGAGATAGATAAAGAGAGAGAGTTAGAGCAAGATTTAAAGTTAGATATAAATAAAGAATATATAGTCGAGGGAACCTCGCCTAATGAGCAAAGCTCATCTTTCACTTTTCCTACTTGGCTTGAAGAAACAGCTATAAAAGATTTAGAGAAAACAAAACATAAAGAACTTTGGATTCCTATTGTTTATCTAAATCAAGTAGCTAATAAGCGGTATAAGTTTGTTGATAAGACGAAAAGGCTTTTACTAGCACGATTCAAAGAAGGCTATGCACTTGAAGATTTTAAACAGGTGATAGATATTAAAACGGCAGAATGGAAGGATAGTCCTGAATTTTCTAAATATCTGAGACCAGAAACACTTTTCGGCTCTAAGTTTGATGGTTATTTGAATCAAAAGCCTAAAACCATAAAAGGGAAGTCAGAAGATAACTTCCCAGATCTACCATTTTAGGAGTTGCAAAGATGAAGGAACAATTTAAAGAATTTAATAACAGAAAAATATCAGATACAGTTTGCGATATTCACCAGGTAAATTATTGGGAAATTTCTGTACCAGTGTTAGGGAGTTCAGAAAGAAAACTACAAGCATTTTGCCCAGAGTGTGTAAAGGGAGAGATTAAACAAAAAGAGCAAGACTTATTACAGCAGTTCGAGGACAGGCAAGCTTACTTTAAAACTTATGATGTCTTAATGCGTGATAGTACGATTCCTAACGAGTTGAAGGGGGCAACGTTTGATAATTTCTTTGTTAAGACGACAGAGGAGAGTCAGATGTTAGAGTTTGTAAAGGGGCAAGCCCAGAAGTACCTTGCAGGTATGACGGGAAATACTTTAATCAGCGGTAGCACAGGAATAGGAAAAAGTCATTTATCTCTTGCCCTGGCCAAAGAAATCAATGAGAGCTTCAGAGAGAAGAACGAGCCTAAGAGCGTCTTGTTTGTCAGCTTAACCGAGATTATCAAGCAGATAAAAGAAGGCTGGGCTTATGGAAGAAATGCAAACTTAACAGAGTATGAGGCGGTTAAAAAGCTTGTTGATGTTGATTTTCTAATCATTGATGACCTGGGGGCAAAAAATGGGACGGTAACCCCTAAGAGCGATTGGGAACAGGATTTCTTGTTTGATATTATCAATAATCGAGAAACTACGATTTTCAACACGAACCTAGATAGTAGTGAACTGCGGACGGTATACAATGCTAGAAACTCAAGTAGGATTTTGAAAGGTTTAGAAGGGAACACTTTCAAGGCTTTCACGATCAAAGACAAGAGATACACTATAAACACAGTGAGGGGAGAATTTCAATGAATGATGATAAAATGCGATTTGCAACAGAAAAAGGCTTTGTTGTCTACGAAAAATGTGGTATAATAGAGATAGAAAAAGTTCCAAGTTTTGGAGAGATAACTTTATTCTATTCAGATGGGAAATTTACTCATCTAGTCAAAAAAGAAACTAAAAAATAAGTCTATTGAGAACAACTCAGGGACATACCGTAAGCATATAATGCTAGTGGTATGTCCCTTTTTGTTTGCATAGAAAGGGGGTGAGGGAGATGTCAGGAGATACTTCTTTAGGGTATGTAGTAGCCAATAAGTTTTCTATGGATCCAGATAAAAGACAGAAAATCTTTTCTCAGTGTAAAAAAGAAGATGATAGCTTAGAACAACGGAAACAAGAAATACTAGAAAAATATGCTAACAAACAAGACAAATCAAAATCTAGAAAAAATGATTCTAAAGGCTCGGAGAGTCATAAAAGAAAAGCTAAGAGCAAAGAATTTTAGAAAAAATTATAAACAAAAATCAGATATTAAAAGATGAAGGAGCAAAAAATGACAACTAACTTAGCTAAACAAAAAGAAAATCTAGAAGCTTATATTCGAAGTACAGGTTATAACACTAGAGGGATGAACGTAGAAAATAATCATGTACTCATTGAAAAACCAATCCTTGATAGTTATGAAGATGAACATCAACGTAAAGAACTGGTTGATCTAGTAAATGTTATTGAGACTTGTACCCGTGGCGGGAAGTATGAAGTAACTGACTTTGAATATGATTCATTACAAGAAGTTAGCGAAAATTCGGTTGATAGAACAGAAGAAGATAAAAAGAAAACTATCAGCGTTGATTACTTAGTTAAATTATTCAGTGGAAAACTTGATTTTTCACAGGAACAATTAGACGATGGCCAATATAATTTAACGGATTTTCTTGGTAAGAAGATTATTAAATTAAAACGTAGAACACGAAATAGAGAGATTGGGAAAATTCTCCAAACTGCGAAAGTGCAGACTGCTACAAGTATGGACGACTTGAAATCTATTGTTTCTTTAATCAATCCAGAGCGCAATGTATCTATGGTTATTAGTCAATCACTATTTAATGTCTTAGACAAAATGAAAGACACTTCAGGAAATTATCTTCTTAAAGTTGATAAAGAGACAGGGACAAGTGAAACATTCTTTGTAGATAACTTTTTAATTGTAGATGATACGACATTAGGGAACAAAGGTGACAAAAAAGGCTTTATCGGAGATCTAGAAAATTTTGTTACTTTGTTTGATCGCAAGAAAGATACACTTAGTTGGGTGAATGCGAATGACTATTTTGGGAAACGGTTGATTTTACATACCCGATTTGATGTAAAAAAAGTTGAAGCAGATTGTGGTTACTTTATTCAATGGAACTAGGAGAAAGAAATGGATATTAATCAAGTATTTGAAACACTGGATGATCTAGATAATAAAAAAAGTAAGATTAATTCAGCACGAGAACAGTTAAGCGAAAAAAGGAAAAGCCTGTTAGGCAATCAAGCAGTTTCATTTGAGAACATAGATTCTTTTTTGTCAAATAACTTAGAATCTTTAGAGCAGCTGGGAAAGATGGAAAAAGCTATTAATGGCCTTCAGGAAAAATTTGATAGTGATTTTTCAGAAGCTAATGCAGTCATCTTTGAATACATTTTTAAAGAAACTAAGCAACGGATGGAAACTAAGAAGATCTATAAACAATACCGAAAGAAACTTAGACGAATTTTGGACGCATATGATGAAATTCAAGAACTGAAGAAGGATGTAGAAGAAATTCATACAGGTGTAGTCAGAGAAATAAGTCAGAGACATTCTCTATCGCCGTATCGAACAGAAGTAAGTCCGCTTACTGTCCTACCATTCTTAACCCCTGATTCTAGCGGATGGATGAATTTTTCTAAGGAATATCGGGACATTAAAGAGTATTTAGAAAAATAGGGAACAAATTAAGTAAGGCTAGTGATATATGGCTCAAACAAAAGAAATATCGCTAGTCCTACTTTTATGCTTTACTAAGTTTCACATAACAAAGTAAGCATAAACTGAAAAGAAGTAATAGCTTGAAAGCAAGGTATATCAGGGGTTTACAGAATGGAGTGAGTTTCACAGAATGTAAGATATGAGAAACTGAGGGGATAAATTAAAGAAATTTCCCTTGAACTTGTCATACTGAAGAGTTGTCAAACTTAAAACAATGATACCTGATAAGTGGAGTGTTGGAAGGCTTTTAGCGCTTTTTGTCAGTTTGACAGAATTTACAATTTGACAAATTGCAAGATAAAAAATTTTTAAAATTTAAGTGGAGGTACTTGCCTATGTACGAGTTGAGTAACAGAGACTTGGACGGGATAGATATTGAGTTAGGACGGTATAGAACGCTTGCTAATAAAATTTATTTGAGAAGACAGGAACTAATACATAATAAGAAACATAGCGCTGAAGATTATACTGGTGGGAAAGGCAAGACAGTATCTAGTCCTACTGAAGCGACAATCATTAGAATTGAAGAAGACCAAACACTAAGATATTTAGAAGGCTTCAAACTAGTTGTAGATACCTTGATGGAAAACTTAATTGAAAGTGATCTAGTCATTTTTAAAATGAGATATTTAGAAGCTGGTGCGACTTGGGAAGACGTGGCAGAGAAACTAAATAAAACTACTCGTTATATAAATAGTCGAAGAAAAGTAATCGCTAAAAGATTTATAGAACTGAAAGGATATTGACACTCCCCCCCACTTTGTAAAGCATTTTCGTTGATTTTAGGTACCGGGAGCGGTAACTTTTTCCAAGTCGGAAGCTGTCAACCAAAAAGGGGGTAAAAAGTTGATATTTTAAAAAAATAGAAGGAGTTTTTAGAAAATGGATTTAGCAGCACAATTAGCAAATATTTTAGCAGAATATTGCGAAGAGGTTAATGAAGAAGTTGATAAAATTGCGGAGCAAGTCGCTAAAGAAACAGTTAAAGAATTAAAGGAAACTAGCCCTAAAAGAACAGGTAAATATTCAAAAGGATGGCGTAAGAAAAGAGTGAGAAATGGAGTTTGGGTCGTATATAGTTTTAAATACGGCTCTCTTACTCATTTACTTGAATTTGGACATATTAAACGAAATGGGGGGAGGACTAAGGCGTACCCTCATTTAAGACCTGCAGAACTGAATGCGATTCAAAAATTTACAGAAAGGATTAAGAACATTTCAAAGTAAACTATAATTGAATAGTATTAAGTAGACTAATTAAGTGAGCAAACCAACACATCGTTATTTAAGTCCTTAGATTTATTTCTGAGGGCTTTTTATCCTTGCTTCTCATATTGCTATTTGATAAAATAAAAGTAAGAACAGCTTTTTCCCTATCCTCTATGCTTTTATCTTTTTCTTTTGCGGGATTCTGGTTATATATAAGTTTGAGAGGATATGCTATAATATTACCAGGTAATAAAAAAAGCACGTCTGACCGTGCTAGTTTCTTGCCTGCTGAACTCATCAATATTACGCCCTTTTTAGGGCTCTTTTTTGTGGACTTTTTTAGGAACTTTCAAGAAAAACTAAGGCGTTTTAATGCCTAAATGTTTTTAAAGAAAGTCAGTATTTTCAAGGGCTGAGCTCTAAAAATTTGACTTATAGAGTGTTAAATGATAGTATAGTCAAAGATAGTCAAGGTTTAAAGAGAGAGGTGGGTTTGTTATGAGATTTAAAAATACATCGGATCATATTGAGGCCTACATCAAGGCGATTTTAGATCAATCTGGAATTGTGGAGTTGCAACGGAGTCAGTTGGCAGATACTTTCCAGGTTGTTCCTAGTCAGATTAACTATGTGATCAAGACACGCTTTACGGAAAGTAGAGGATACTTGGTTGAAAGTAAGCGTGGTGGTGGAGGTTACATTCGCATAGGACGGATTGAGTTTTCTAGTCATCATGAAATGCTCCGCGATTTGCTTTACTCAATTGGTGAGCGAGTTAGTCAAGAAATTTATGAGGATATTCTGCAGCTTTTGGTTGAGCAGGAATTGATGACCAAGCAGGAGATGAATTTGCTGGTGGCAGTAGCTTTGGATCGCGTTTTAGGAGAAGAAGCTCCAGTTGTTCGTGCAAACATGCTACGACAGGTCATACAAGAGGTAGATAGAAAAGGGAAGTAAGATGAACTATTCAAAAGCATTGAATGAATGTATCGAAAGTGCCTACATGGTTGCTGGCCATTTTGGAGCTCGTTACCTAGAGTCTTGGCACTTGTTGATTGCCATGTCCAACCACAGTTATAGTGTGGCAGGGGCAACTTTAAATGATTATCCATATGAGATGGACCGTTTAGAAGAGGTCGCTTTGGAACTGACTGAAACGGACTATAGCCAGGATGAAACCTTTACGGAATTGCCGTTTTCTCATCGTTTACAGGTTCTTTTTGATGAAGCGGAATATGTGGCGTCAGTGGTCCATTCTAAGGTGCTAGGGACGGAGCACGTCCTTTATGCGATTTTACATGATGGCAATGCCTTGGCGACTCGTATCTTGGAGAGGGCTGGTTTTTCTTATGAAGACAAGAAAGATCAGGTTAAGATTGCTGCCCTACGTCGAAATCTAGAAGAACGGGCAGGCTGGACTCGTGAAGATCTCAAGGCTTTACGACAACGACATCGTACAGTAGCTGATAAGCAAAATTCTATGGCTAATATGATGGGCATGCCCCAGACTCCGAGTGGTGGTCTCGAGGACTATACGCATGATTTGACAGAGCAAGCTCGTTCTGGCAAGTTAGAACCAGTCATCGGTCGGGACAAAGAAATCTCACGTATGATTCAAATTTTGAGTCGGAAAACCAAGAATAATCCTGTCTTGGTTGGAGATGCGGGTGTCGGGAAAACTGCTCTGGCGCTTGGTCTCGCCCAGCGTATTGCTAGTGGTGATGTACCTGCAGAAATGGCTAAGATGCGCGTGTTGGAGCTTGATTTGATGAATGTCGTTGCAGGGACACGCTTCCGTGGTGACTTTGAAGAGCGCATGAACAATATCATCAAGGATATTGAAGAAGATGGCCAAGTCATCCTCTTTATCGATGAACTCCACACTATCATGGGTTCTGGGAGCGGTATTGATTCAACTTTGGATGCGGCCAATATCTTGAAACCAGCTTTGGCGCGTGGAACTTTGAGAACGGTTGGTGCCACCACTCAGGAAGAGTACCAAAAACACATCGAAAAAGACGCAGCCCTTTCTCGTCGTTTCGCCAAAGTGACGATTGAAGAGCCAAGTGTTGCAGACAGCATGATCATTTTGCAAGGCTTGAAGGCGACTTATGAGAAACATCACCGTGTGCAAATCACAGATGAAGCAGTTGAAACAGCCGTCAAGATGGCTCATCGTTACTTGACTAGTCGCCATTTGCCAGACTCTGCTATCGATCTCTTGGACGAAGCAGCAGCAACAGTGCAAAATAAGGCTAAGCATGTAAAAGCAGACGATTCTGACTTAAGTCCAGCTGACAAGGCCCTGATGGATGGTAAGTGGAAACAGGCAGCCCAGCTAATCGCAAAAGAAGAGGAAGTGCCTGTCTATAAAGACTTGGTGACAGAGTCTGATATTTTGACAACCTTGAGTCGCTTGTCAGGTATCCCCGTTCAAAAACTGACTCAGACTGATGCTAAGAAATACTTAAACTTGGAAGCTGAACTGCACAAACGTGTCATCGGTCAAGATCAAGCTGTTTCAAGTATTAGCCGTGCCATTCGTCGCAACCAGTCAGGTATTCGCAGTCATAAGCGTCCGATTGGTTCCTTTATGTTCTTAGGGCCTACAGGTGTCGGTAAGACCGAATTGGCTAAGGCTCTAGCAGAAGTTCTTTTTGATGATGAATCAGCTCTGATCCGCTTTGATATGAGTGAATATATGGAGAAATTTGCAGCCAGCCGTCTCAATGGAGCTCCTCCGGGCTATGTGGGGTATGAAGAAGGTGGGGAGTTGACCGAGAAAGTTCGCAACAAACCATACTCTGTTCTCCTCTTTGACGAGGTAGAGAAGGCCCATCCAGACATCTTTAATGTTCTCTTGCAGGTTTTAGATGATGGTGTCTTGACCGATAGCAAGGGCCGCAAGGTTGACTTTTCAAATACCATTATCATCATGACGTCAAATCTTGGTGCGACAGCCCTTCGTGATGACAAGACCGTCGGTTTTGGGGCTAAGGGCATTCGTTTTGACCAGGAGAATATGGAGAAACGCATGTTCGAAGAGCTGAAAAAGGCTTATAGACCGGAATTCATCAATCGTATTGATGAAAAGGTGGTCTTCCATAGCCTGTCTAGCGATCATATGCAGGAAGTGGTGAAGATTATGGTTAAACCTTTAGTGGCAAGTTTGGCTGAAAAAGGCATTGATTTGAAATTACAAGCTTCCGCACTGAAATTATTGGCCAATCAAGGATATGACCCAGAGATGGGAGCTCGTCCGCTTCGCAGAACCCTGCAAACAGAAGTGGAAGACAAGTTGGCAGAACTTCTTCTCAAGGGAGATTTAGTTGCAGGTAGCACACTTAAGATTGGTGTCAAAGCAGGTCAGTTAAAATTTGATATTGCATAAAAATGGAGAATCAGGAGCAATCTTGATTCTTTTTTTGCAATCTTTTTATAAAAAATGATAAAAAACTATTGACGAAACAAAAATATAGTTTATAATAAAAACATAGATAATAAAAATATCAAAAATCATAAAAAGGTGATACGTTTATGAAAAAGAAAACAGCAGTGGTATTTGGAACCTTTGCTCCACTTCATCAAGGTCATATCGATCTGATCCAACGTGCGAAGCGACAATGTGACCAGGTCTGGGTTGTCGTTTCAGGCTATGAGGGAGACCGAGGGGAGCAGGTAGGCTTAACGCTTCAAAAGAGATTTCGCTATATCCGAGAGGCCTTTCGTGATGACGAGTTGACCTCTGTCTGCAAGTTAGATGAAACCAATCTTCCCCGTTACCCTATGGGTTGGCAGGAGTGGTTGGACCAAATGTTAGAGGAGATTTCCTATGATGAAACCCAGCAAGAACTAATCTTCTTTGTGGGAGAACGTGACTACCAGCAAGAATTATCACATCGTGGCTTTGAGACTGTCTTGCAAGAAAAAAAGTTTAGTATCTCAGCGACTATGATTCGAGAAAATTCAAGCAAATATTGGAAATATATCGCTCAACCCTTCCGTCGTCAGTTTACAAAGAAAGTGTTGATTATGGGAAGTGCTAGCAATGGGAAGACCACTCTGGCCAAGGATTTGGCAAGGTATTACGATGCACCAGTTAGTTTGGAATATGCACGTGAGTACCAGATTAAAAACAATGTCCGCGACGATGAATTGACTCCAAAAGATTACTATTATCTTCTTTTGGGACAGTATGATCAGACCTCTAAGTTAATCGATAGCAATGCCAATCGAGGCCTAGTGATTGCTGATACCAACTCCTTAGTAACCAAGGGCTACTATGATTATTACATGGAGACTGAGGACCAAGGGGACTTATCAGGAGAAACCTTTGACAATCTCTTTGTCTCGATCTTGGCTAAGGAAAAATGGGACTTGATTCTCTTTGTGCAACCTGTCGGTTCCTATGTCAATGACGGATTTAGAGATATGACCATGGCAGAAGACCATATTCGTCATAGTTTTTCCCAGCATTTGGACCAGATGAGAGAGCGATATTTAACCACCATTCCACTAGTTTATCTAGCTGAGGATTACCTAGGAAATTATGAAGCAGCCAAAGTGGCTATCGATGCCATTTACCAAGCAGATTAGGAGAAAATTATGAAAACAGTAACTGAAAAAATCACACAATTTATCGAAAACTTTAAAAATGTCCATGCGGAAGCCCGCAAAATCGGTTTTGCAGGAATCATGCGCCTGCTCTGGAAAGATCTCTTTGTCGGCCGTAGCCTGTTCCAGTGGTTGTATCTCATCGCCTTGTCAAGTGTTCCCTTAATCTTGGAATTCACACAAAATACAGAAAGTCATGACTGGATGAGCTTGTTTGCCTCTTGGACGGGGATTGTCTGTGTTATCTTGGTAGCAGAAGGGCGTGCAAGCAACTATCTCTTTGGGGCCATTAACTCTGCTATCTATTTGATTTTGGCCATGAATGCAACTTTTTATGGTGAAGTTTTGACGACCGTTTACTTCTTTGTCATGCAGCCGATTGGTCTCTATGCTTGGCTGTCCAACCGTATCAATGACCAAGGAAAAGCAGAAGAATCTCACTTTGAAGCTAAGAAATTATCTGTGCTTGACTGGCTCAAGTACTTGGCTTTGACTGCTATCATTTGGATTGGTATGGGCTTGGCTTACCAAAGTATCTATAGTGCTCGCCCTTTCCGTGATAGTGTTACCGATGCGACCAATGGTGTTGGTCAGCTCTTGATGACACGTCTCTATCGTGAGCAATGGATTTTCTGGATTGCAACCAATCTCTTTAGTATCTACCTCTGGTGGGGTGAAAATATCCATATTCAAGGGATGTACTGGGTTTACACCCTCAATAGTCTAGTAGGCTGGTACCAATGGACCAAGGCAGTTCGTAAGGAGGCATAAAATGGCGGACACGATGATTCCAGCAGGGATGACGGAAAAAGAATATTTTGAAATTCATGCCAGTCAGGAGGAGTTTTTGGATTGGTACTACAAGCAGGAACTTCCTCAATACGAAAAGCCAAGTGTGACGGTGGATATGGTAGCCTACTGCTTTGTCGAAGGAAAGATCAAGCTCTTATTAATTCGTCGCAAGGCTCACCCTTATCAAAATTGTTTGGCTCTGGTTGGAGGATTTATGGACAAGGGCGAAGATGCTGCGCATGCCTGTCAGCGTGAGGTGAGAGAAGAAGTTAATCTCGATCTTCCTTTGGAAAAAATCGAGCAATTGATGACCGTATCGACTCCCGGCCGTGACCCACGGGGCTGGACAGTGACCATTGCCCACTTGGTTTATCTGCCTAGTCGTGCATTAGAACTCGTTCAAGCAGGAGATGATGCCAAGGATGTCGTTTTCGTAGATGTCGATTTTCAGACAGGCAAGTGCTTCTTAGAGGGAGTAGAGTTGGAGGAGCAAGCTTTCGCTTTTGACCATTATGCCATTATCCAAGAATCCATCAAACGAATTCAAGGTCGCCTCGACTGGAATCCGACCTTCCTCTATCTGCTGGAGGAAGAGTTCACTGTCTACGAAGGGACTGAACTGGTCAATCTTATTAACCCAGGTCGCCCAATCGTCAGCAATAACTTTCTCGTAAAATACGGTGAATACGTAGAAGAGGTTGGACTCAAACGAGTGCCTAAAAAGAAACCAAGAAAAACCTATCGATTGAAATAAAAAGCGAGGTCGGGAAAAGTTCCCGACCTCTTTAATTACAGTCATGAGATGAAATTTCTGTTGCGACTACTTTTATGGGTGGCTATCTTTCTTAGAATTGCTCAACAGGTGAGTAAAAAAGTCTTTGTATCGATACTTGAGATATTTCTCATGCAAAACTAACAAAGCGATATAGAAAATCAAAAAGATTGTAGTCAGATAAAACACATCAAATGCAGTTCGCGCATAGTAAGTTGCTGATTGATAAGAGACAATAGATGTCACAATCAACCAAGGAAGATACTTGTAATATTTGCTTAACATAAGCCTACACCTCCTATATTCTATTTCAATGTTATTATATTCCTTTGCACTTAAAGTTGCAAGCGATTACACAAAAAACAAATTCAAATTTTTAATAGGAAAATCTCCTGTTTTTCTGTTTTATTACGAATAGAAGAGTAGGAGGAGTAAATGTATCTAAAGTATTTAAGATTTTTAAAATAGTTTAGATAAATTGTTGACATATTCAAATTTAAATGTTACAATCATATTACAAAAAGATTTCTTTATATTTCTAAAATATTACAAAGGAGTAGAAAAATGAAAAAGAAAACCTATATCAAATTGATGGCAGCAACTGTATTGGCTTCTACCTTGCTATTAGGAGCTTGTGGAAATAAAAAGGAAACAACTCAAGCAAGCAGTTCTGCTAAGACAAGCCAGTCATCAAGTTCTAAAGTAGCTTCTTCTAGCAAAGAAAGCAAGACTCAGAAGTCCTCAAGTTCAGCTTCATCTGAAAAGGCCAAGGCATCTACCGATCAGTCTTCAGTAAGTGCAACACCATCACAAGCGGCACCTGCACCAGAGCAAAGACAAGGTCAAGAAGTGTCTAATCAACAGGCGGCTAGTCAACAAACTCCTGCTCAGGCTCCTCAAGCCCAGTCTAACCAATCAAGCTATGATCCTACAACTGACCGCAAACTTCAAGACAAACAAGCAGAGCAAAATAAACGCTACAAGGGTGTTTTAACCATGGTAGATGGTGATTTCTCAGCTGCAGCGGGCAATTGGAAGGGAGCAAATGGCGAAACCATCACAGTTTCATCAGGTGGTCAATTTACAGTAGAATCTTCTGATGGAAAGAAAGAAAATTACTCTATTAAAGGCTATTCTTATACCCTTGACGATGGTAAGTATAATGCTACAATCGGTGGAGGAAAGACCGTTCAAATTACCACAGGTGCAGATGGCAAGGTTTCTAGTGTTGTTTTAGCTCAATAGTAGAATTTAGAATCTCAAGTTTATAGACATTTTAAAAACCCGTAACCTTTAAGAGAGTTACGGGTTTTAAACTATTAAGCCTTATCTAACTGCAAGAGAGCCTCAATCTCTGCTAGGGTGCTAGCTTGTGAAATAGCTCCACGGAGCTTGGCAGCGCCAGATGTTCCACGGAGGTAGTGAGGAGCGAGGCCGCGGAATTCACGAACTGCGACGTTTTCTCCTTTGAGGTTAATCAATCGTTTCAAGTGTTCGTAGGCGATTTTCATCTTGTCTTCAAAGGTCAAATCAGGGAGGATTTCTCCTGTTTCAAAGTAGTGGTTGATTTGGTTGAAGAGGTAGGGATTGCCCATGGCAGCGCGGCCAATCATGACTGCGTCCGCACCGACTTCTTCGATACGTTGTTTGGCTTCTTGAACCGTACGGATGTCACCGTTGGCGATAAATGGAATTTTTGTCAGTGCTTGGGCAACCTTGTGAAGGGTCTCAAGGTCTGCGTGACCAGTATACATTTGTTCGCGGGTACGTCCATGCATGGCAAGGGCAGAAACACCCGCGGCTTCAGCAGCGAGGGCATTTTCTACTGCCAGAGATGGGTCAGCCCAGCCGGTACGCATTTTGACAGTAAGGGGGATATCAAGGACAGATTGGACCTTGTTGATGATCGAGTAAATCTTATCTGGGTCCTTGAGCCACATAGCGCCAGCTTCGTTCTTCACGATTTTGTTAACTGGACAGCCCATGTTGATATCCACAATATCGGTTTTGGTGTTTTCTTGGATAAATTCTGCTGCGCGTGCTAGGCTGTCTTCATCGCTACCAAAAAGTTGGATAGAGACTGGGTTTTCGCCTTCGTCGATATGAAGCATATGTAGGGTTTTTTCGTTGTTGTATTGGATTCCCTTGTCAGAGACCATTTCCATGACAACGAGCCCAGCTCCGAGCTCTTTTGCAATAGTACGAAAGGCTGAGTTGGTGACACCAGCCATGGGTGCTAAAACGGTACGATTGGGAATCTCAACATTGCCAATCATAAAAGGTGTATTAAGATTTGTCACGAATGAGTTCCTCCAGGTCGTTTTCATCAAAGTTGTAAGTAGTTTGGCAGAATTGACAAGTGATTTCAGCCCCGTGGTCTTCCTCTTTCATTTCCTGTAAGTCTGAGCTTGGAAGGCTGGCAAGAGCGTTCATAAAGCGTTCATGGCTACAGTCACATTGGAAACGAATTTCTTCTTCAGAAAGACGCTTGTAGGCCTCGTCACCGTAGATTGCTTTGAGGAGGGCTTCGATATGGTCTTCACTTTCCAGAAGGGTTGAGATAGCTGGCATTTCTTGGATGCGTTTTTCAAAGCGAGCAATCTCTTCTTCCTTGGCTCCTGGCAAGACTTGGACTAGGAAACCACCTGCAACCTTGACCTTGTCTTCCTCGTCCAAAAGGACATTGAGGCCGACTGCTGAAGGAGTTTGTTGGCTTTCAGTCAGGTAAAAGGCAAGATCTTCACCGATTTCCCCAGAGATGAGGGGAGTCATAGAGTTGTAAGGATTTCCAGTACCGTAGTCTGTGATAACGAGGAATTGACCATTGCCGACAAAAGGTCCGACAAGGACTTCACCAGTTGCAGTCTTTTTGATGTCAACACCAGGGTTTTGAACGTAACCTTTGACATTCCCCTTGGTGTCAGCGACGGTGATGATAGCACCTAGAGAGCTAGATCCCAGCACCTTAACTGTTAGTTTGGTATTTCCTTTTTCATTGGCTGCGAGAATCTGGCTAGCGATAAGAGTTCGACCAAGTGCTACAGTTGAGCTGGCTTGGGTTTGGTGTTTTTCTTGAGCAGTGCGGACGGTTTCTGTGCTGTCAAGGACAAAAGCACGAAAGGCTCCGCTTTCTGATATTGTTTTAATAATTTTATCCATAGCTACTATTTTAGCATAAAAATGCCCAAAGGGGGAGCCGTGTGTTTGCTGATTTTCAGGATAATGGACCAGGAAATCAGCATGAAAATAAAAAGAGAAACAGATTATTTCATCATTTTTAAGTTTTGTGTTATTCTAAAGGAAGAAAATGAAAGGGGTAACAAATGTATTTAGGAGATTTGATGGAAAAGGCCGAATCTGGCCAATTTTCAATCCTTTCCTTTCTATTACAAGAGTCTCAGACGACCGTCAAGGCTGTAATGGAGGAAACAGGATTTTCAAAAGCAACCCTAACCAAATATGTCACCCTTCTCAATGACAAGGCTTTGGATAGTGGCTTAGAGCTGACTATTCACTTAGAAGATGAAAATCTGCGTCTATCGATCGGTGCAGCTACCAAGGGGAGAGATATTCGGAGCTTGTTTTTGGAGAATGCTGTTAAATACCAAATTTTAGTCTATCTTCTCTACCACCAACAGTTTTTAGCCCATCAGCTGGCTCAAGAATTGATGATTAGTGAGGCAACACTTGGTCGCCACTTAGCTAGTTTAAATCATATTTTGTCAGAATTTGATTTATCTATTCAAAATGGACGTTGGCGAGGTCCAGAGCATCAGATTCGCTATTTCTATTTCTGTCTTTTCCGCAAGGTCTGGTCGAGTCAGGAATGGGAAGGCCATATGCAGAAACCAGAGAGAAAACAGGAGATTGCTAGTTTAGAAGAAATCTGCGGTGCGAGTTTGTCTGCGGGGCAGAAATTGGACTTGGTTCTCTGGGCTCATATCAGTCAACAACGTCTTAGAGTCAATGCTTGTCAGTTTCAAGTGATAGAAGAGAAAATGCGAGGGTATTTTGACAATATTTTCTACCTTCGTTTGCTGAGAAAGGCTCCGTCATTTTTCGCTGGACAACACCTTCCTCTAGGAACTGAGGATGGGGAGATGATGATTTTCTTCTCTTTCCTCCTATCTCATCGCATTCTTCCTCTTTATACTATGGAGTATATCCTTGGTTTTGGAGGGCAGTTGGCCGATTTGCTGACACAATTGATTCAAGAAATGAAGAAGGAGGAGTTGCTGGGTGATTATACAGAGGATCACGTTACCTATGAACTCAGTCAGCTTTGTGCTCAAGTCTATCTCTATAAGGGCTATATTTTACAGGATCGCTACAAGTACCAGTTGGAGAATCGTCATCCTTATTTGCTGATGGAACATGATTTTAGGGGGACGGCAGAGGAGATTTTTCATGCTCTACCTGCCTTTCAGCAGGGGACGGATTTGGATAAGAAAATTCTCTGGGAATGGCTTCAGTTGATGGAATATATGGCTGAAAATGGTGGTCAGCATATGCGGATTGGTCTGGATTTGACATCTGGTTTTCTTGTCTTTTCAAGGATGGCAGCCATTTTAAAACGGTATTTGGAATATAATCGTTTTATTACCATTGAAGCCTATGACCGAACTCGACATTATGATTTGCTGGTTACCAATAACCCCATTCATAAGAAGGAACAAACCCCAGTCTATTATTTAAAAAATGACTTGGATATGGAAGATTTGGCGGCTATTCGTCAGTTATTATTCACTTAAAAGGCTTGGTTGTTCCAGGCCTTTTTTGTGAAATTCACACAATCTCCTCACATTTTTTTAAAAATTAAAAAAAGTTGATAAACAAGAAAGCGCTTTATTTTGTATACTAGTAAGTGTAAAGAGGAAACATCCTCAAGATCTTTATCAGGAGGACAGCACATGTCACAAGAAAAATACATCATGGCCATTGACCAGGGGACTACAAGCTCTCGTGCCATTATTTTCAACAAAAAAGGAGAAAAGGTCAGCTCGAGTCAAAAAGAGTTTACCCAGATTTTCCCTCAGGCAGGTTGGGTTGAGCACAATGCCAATGAAATTTGGAATTCCGTCCAGTCTGTTATTGCTGGAGCTTTCATCGAAAGTGGTGTCAAGCCAAATCAAATCGAAGCAATCGGGATTACCAACCAACGTGAAACAACTGTCGTCTGGGATAAGAAAACAGGGCTCCCTATCTACAATGCTATTGTTTGGCAGTCACGCCAGACAGCACCTTTGGCTGAACAACTAAAAAGTCAAGGTTATGTGGAAAAATTCCATGAAAAGACTGGTTTGATTATCGATGCTTACTTCTCAGCGACTAAGGTTCGTTGGATTTTGGACCATGTAGAAGGCGCTCAAGAGCGAGCAGAAAAAGGGGAATTGCTCTTTGGCACTATCGATACTTGGTTGGTTTGGAAATTGACTGACGGTGCGGCTCACGTGACCGACTACTCAAATGCAGCTCGTACCATGCTTTATAACATTAAAGAACTCAAATGGGATGATGAGATTTTGGAAATTCTCAACATTCCTAAGGCTATGCTTCCGGAAGTTCGTTCTAACTCTGAAATCTACGGTAAGACAGCCCCATTCCATTTTTACGGTGGAGAAGTGCCAATCTCAGGTATGGCTGGGGACCAACAGGCAGCCCTCTTTGGACAGTTGGCCTTTGAACCTGGTATGGTTAAAAATACTTATGGAACAGGTTCTTTCATCATCATGAATACTGGGGAAGAGATGCAGTTGTCTGAGAACAATCTTTTGACAACCATTGGTTACGGTATCAATGGCAAGGTTTACTATGCCTTGGAAGGTTCTATCTTCATCGCAGGAAGCGCCATTCAGTGGCTTCGTGACGGTCTTCGCATGGTTGAAAATTCACCAGAATCTGAAAAATACGCTCGTGATTCTCACAACAACGATGAAGTTTATGTCGTTCCAGCCTTTACAGGTCTAGGTGCTCCATACTGGAACCAAAACGCTCGTGGTTCTGTCTTTGGCTTAACTCGTGGAACAACTAAAGAAGACTTTATCAAGGCGACTTTACAATCTATCGCTTATCAAGTGCGTGACATTATCGACACCATGCAAGTGGATGCGCAGACAGCTATCCAAGTCTTGAAAGTAGACGGTGGTGCAGCTATGAACAATTTCCTCATGCAGTTCCAAGCTGATATTTTGGGAATCGATATCGCACGCGCCAAAAACTTGGAAACAACAGCTCTAGGGGCAGCCTTCCTAGCAGGTTTGTCAGTAGGTTACTGGAAAGACTTGGATGAGTTGAAACTCTTGAACGAGACAGGAGAACTCTTTGAGCCATCTATGAACGAATCTCGTAAGGAACAACTCTACAAGGGTTGGAAGAAGGCTGTAAAAGCAACTCAAGTCTTTGCGGAAGTAGACGACTAATACTGGAAGAATAAAGCGACTTAGTTAGAAAGTGTGTAAATATGGAATTTTCAAAGAAAACACGTGAATTGTCAATTAAAAAAATGCAGGAACGTACCTTGGACCTCTTGATTATCGGTGGAGGAATCACTGGTGCTGGTGTAGCCTTGCAGGCGGCAGCTAGTGGTCTAGATACTGGTTTGATTGAAATGCAAGACTTTGCAGAAGGAACATCCAGCCGTTCAACAAAATTGGTTCACGGAGGTCTTCGTTATCTTAAGCAATTTGACGTAGAAGTAGTATCAGATACGGTTTCAGAACGTGCAGTGGTACAACAAATTGCACCTCACATTCCAAAACCAGACCCAATGCTCTTGCCAGTTTATGATGAAGATGGAGCAACCTTTAGCCTCTTCCGCCTTAAAGTAGCTATGGATTTGTATGACCTTTTGGCAGGAATCAACAACACACCAGCTGCTAACAAGGTTTTGAGTAAGGAAGAAGTCTTGGAACGCCAGCCAAACTTGAAGAAAGAAGGTTTGGTAGGAGGTGGGGTTTACCTTGACTTCCGTAACAACGATGCACGTCTCGTGATTGAAAACATCAAACGTGCCAACCAAGATGGTGCCCTCATTGCTAACCACGTGAAGGCAGAAGGCTTCCTCTTTGACGAAAGTGGCAAGATTACAGGTGTGGTAGCTCGTGATTTGTTGACAGACCAAGTCTTTGAAATCAAGGCGCGTCTGGTTATCAATACGACAGGTCCTTGGAGCGACAAAGTACGCAATTTGTCTAATAAGGGAACCCAATTCTCACAAATGCGTCCAACTAAGGGAGTTCACTTGGTAGTGGACTCAAGCAAGATCAAGGTTTCACAGCCAGTTTACTTTGACACAGGTTTGGGTGACGGTCGTATGGTCTTTGTTCTCCCACGTGAAAACAAGACTTACTTTGGTACAACTGATACAGACTACACAGGTGATTTGGAACATCCAAAAGTAACTCAAGAAGATGTAGATTATCTACTTGGTATTGTCAACAACCGCTTCCCAGAAGCCAACATCACCATTGGTGATATCGAAAGCAGCTGGGCAGGTCTTCGTCCATTGATCGCAGGCAATAGCGCTTCTGACTACAATGGAGGAAATAACGGAACCATCAGCGATGAAAGCTTTAACAACTTGATTGCGACTGTTGAGTCTTACCTCTCTAAAGAAAAAACGCGTGAAGATGTAGAGGCTGCTGTTAGCAAGCTTGAAAGCAGTACCTCTGAGAAACATTTGGACCCATCTGCAGTTTCTCGTGGTTCTAGCTTGGACCGAGACGATAATGGTCTCTTGACCCTTGCTGGTGGTAAAATCACAGACTACCGTAAGATGGCTGAAGGAGCTATGGAGCGCGTGGTTGACATCCTCAAAGCAGAATTTGATCGCAGCTTTAAACTCATCAATTCTAAGACTTACCCTGTTTCAGGTGGGGAATTGAACCCAGCAAATGTGGACTCAGAAATCGAAGCCTTTGCGCAACTTGGAGTGTCACGTGGTTTGGATAGCAAGGAAGCTCATTACCTAGCAAATCTTTACGGTTCAAATGCACCGAAAGTCTTTGCTCTTGCTCATAGTTTGGAACAAGCACCAGGACTCAGCTTGGCAGATACCTTGTCCCTTCACTATGCAATGCGCAACGAGTTGGCTCTTAGCCCGGTTGACTTCCTTCTTCGTCGTACCAACCACATGCTCTTTATGCGTGATAGTTTGGATAGCATCGTTGAACCAGTTTTGAATGAAATGGGACGATTCTATGATTGGTCAGAAGAAGAAAAAGCAGGCTACCGTGCAGATGTCGAAGCGGCTCTCGCTAACAACGATTTAGCAGAATTAAAAAATTAAGAAAAAATAAAAGAGGTGGAGGGCAGCATTCCTTGCCGCCCGCCCCTTCTTTTTAATGGAGACAGAAAGATGATGAATGAATTATTTGGAGAATTTCTAGGGACTTTAATCCTAATTCTTCTAGGAAATGGTGTTGTTGCAGGTGTGGTTCTTCCTAAAACCAAGAGCAACAATGCAGGTTGGATTGTGATTACTATGGGTTGGGGAATTGCTGTAGCCGTTGCGGCTTTTGTATCTGGCACGCTCAGCCCAGCCCACCTAAATCCAGCTGTAACGTTTGCGATGGCCTTAAAAGGAACGCTCTCTTGGGCTTCCGTTTTCCCATACATCCTAGCTCAGTTCGCAGGGGCTATGCTGGGTCAGATTTTGGTTTGGTTGCAATTCAAACCGCATTATGAGGCAGAAGAAAATGCAGGCAATATCCTGGCAACCTTCAGTACTGGACCAGCTATAAAAGATACTGTATCAAACTTGATTAGTGAAATCCTAGGAACTTTTGTATTGGTATTAACAATCTTTGCTTTGGGACTTTATGACCTTCAAGCAGGAATCGGAACCTTCGCAGTGGGAACTTTGATTGTCGGTATCGTTCTATCACTAGGTGGAACAACAGGTTGTGCCTTGAACCCTGCGCGTGACCTTGGACCTCGTATCATGCATAGCATCTTGCCAATTTCAAACAAGGGAGACGGAGATTGGTCTTACGCTTGGATTCCAGTTGTGGGACCTGTTATCGGTGCAGCCTTGGCCGTGCTTGTATTCTCGCTTTTCTAAGACATTAAAACTCAATTATTCATACCTCAATAAACACAACTTACAAAAAATGACCAAAATAAAGGAGTACTTTCTCATTTCATTTTGGTCATTTTGATTTTTTTAAGTTTGTATACTGGTGTTGATTACTATTTCAGCTAAAAAGGCAGAATTCTTCACTGGTCCCTTCATCAATTTTTTGTTCTTGAATTTTATTTATTGTGTGAATAATTTTGTCTCATTATTGGGGTTCAGTACTAAGAGTCAGTTGGATTTTTTATTTTAAGAAATAAAATAACAGAAGTATTTTTAGTTTTTAAATTATGATATAATGAATAAAGTTAACTATCTTTGGTAATATGATAGGAACTAATCTTAAAAAGATAAATCATGAGATGAGAAAAAGAAAAAAAGGAGTTTGGCTGGTATGAATTATTTCGAGGGGAATGAGTTTTTCCTTCTTTTGTTTGTAGTTTTACTGATTGGTTTTGTGGTAAACTTTTTTGAAAAACGTAAGGACTACTATATTTTGGTGCTCTCCCTCTTATTTGCAGGAGCTATTTATGGCAAGAGTAGAGCAATGATTGTCTATTTAATCTCCTTTGTAACTTATCAATATTTTCTGGTTTTCATAGCACAGAGGATAGAAACAAAGCGGCTGAAACCTCTGGTTTTCCTTTCTATTTTTCCTTTGGTGATCAATAAAATCTTTGCCCTGACTTCTCTGCATTTGTTGGCCTTTATTGGCATTTCTTACATGTCCTTTAAGACCATTCAGATCATGCTGGAGATATCGGATGGCTTGATTAAAGAAAAGATTAGCATAAAAGACTACCTGCAATTTTTACTTTTTTTCCCTACAGTTAGTGCTGGTCCGATTGATCGGAGTAGGAGATTTTTAAAAGAGATAAACGAGGTCATGCCTCGAAAAGAGTATCTAGAGTTAGCAGGGGACGGTGTGTATCGTATCGTTCTAGGCCTTCTCTACAAGGTTGTTTTATCAACCTATGTTTATCAGATGTTACTCGCTCTAAATAATACTGGCACAGTCGTTTACTCAATCAAGTATATGTACCTCTATACCTTGTATCTGTTCTTCGACTTTGCAGGCTATAGTCTAATGGCCGTTGGAAGTAGCAACATTCTAGGTATTCAGACACCGATGAACTTTAACAAACCTTTCTTGAGTGTCGATATCAAGGATTTCTGGACCAGATGGCATATCACCTTGTCGACCTGGTTGAGAGATTTTGTATTTTCAAGAGTATTGATGCAGGTTATCAGGAAAAAATGGTTTAAAAATAGACTACACAATGCAACCTATGCCTATATGGTCAATATGTTGGTCATGGGTTTTTGGCATGGCCTTAGTGTTAGCTACATTGTTTATGGTTTTTATCACGGTGTCTTGATGGCTGGATTTGAAGTGTATCAAAAGAAAAGCAATTTTTATAAGAAAAATAAAAATAAAGATTGGTATAAGCTACTGAGTTGGTTTGTGACCATGAATTTGGTTATGATTGGTTTCTTTATCTTTTCAGGTGAACCCTATAAAATCTTACTTACGATTTTAAAGAGATAAGAAATTGAAAAGAGATTGGACGGATCGAAGGGATAGGATAAAACTAGATGATTAAACTAAAAGCATTTTTGCTATCGCTTGTGCTCGTAATTGCGACGCTTGCGCTTTTAAATGTGACATACGTCAAGAAGATTGATGATTATTATAAAGTAAAGGATAACAGTATTCGCTATAGCACTTCGTATGAAAAGTATAAAAGTAGAGATATTCTGACAAGCAATATTACTCCCAATACATTTGTTTTATTGGGATCATCTGAGTTGGTTGCGACGATAAATGAAGACTATCATCCCAATAAAATTTTTAACTACAACGATTTTAATATCATGCAGATTGGAACCAGCTATTCACAAAACATCATTCAGGCTACGACCTTGGGCTCAATTGAAGGATCTATGACTAAGCGAAAAGTGGCTATAATAGAATCGGTTCAGTGGTTTGAAAAAGATGGGACTCATCAAGATGCCTTTTTGAACAAGGCTTCTCAAGAACATATTTTCCATATGCTAGATAATGATAAGATTAGTAAGGAAACGAAAGAAAAACTAATCAATCGCATTATCGAAATTACCAAGGGGAACAAGCAACAAAATGACATCTACAAAAAATACAAAAGTTATTTCATAGATGAGAAAGGAACGATTGTTGATAAAAAACTATTAGAGTTTGATAACGCGATTTATTCCTTTAAACTCAAACAGACTTTTTATCAAAAACATGCCAAATCAGATTATCCTTCACTAGGAGACAAAACCCCAGACTATGATTGGGAGAAAATGACGAATCAGTTTGTAGAAGAGGTCAAAAAGAAAACAGACAATAATGATTATGCTGTTGATAATAACTACTACAATACCTATTTAAAAGATCGTTATACATCGCTGAAGAATTCTAATAAAGATTTGAGCTACCTCGAGTCACCAGAGTATTCAGATATGGAACTTTTCTTGACAGTTGCCAAGGAATTGGGCATTGAAGTTGAGGTCATTATTTTCCCAGTAAACGGGAAGTGGAACGACTACACAGGTGTTTCAAGAGAGATGCGGGAAAAAACTTACAAAAAAATAGAAGATGTTGCAAAAAGCCATGGTGCAACAGTACTAAACTATGGAAACAGAGAGTATGATGATTACTTTTTATTTGACGTGATGCACGTTGGAGTGAAAGGATGGATGGAAGTTGAAAAAGAACTATACAAATTTGCAAACCAAGATAACTAACACACACCGTTTAATCTTGTGGACGTTATTTTTCTATACTGTTATCTTAAGCATCGTGATTTATTGTTTTGTGACCGATTTTTCGAACATTCAAGAATTTATCTATAGTGAATTCTAGGATTACATACTATAAAAATCTCTAGATAAAGGGAACTGCACCGATAAAGTGAGACATAAGATAAGGCTCTATAATATTTATAGTGGGAAAATCCTCTATAGGTAGTATGGAGCCTACTTTGTTGTAGCTCCCCATATAATCCATACTGAAAAGCATTTAAGCTATCATTAGAAAGAATCATATGGAACAAATTAATGTTACTGGAACGTAGTGAAAATAGACGGGTAAACAATTGAAAAACTAGTCTATAAAGTGGTATAATAGCAGAAAAATAAATTAGTAAGAAATTGATTTTATTTTAGCGGAAAATTACAGAAATGAATGGTTTTTCTTGATGAAACAGAGAAAAGAATTGTACATATTTCTTGGTCGGACAGCCTTGTATTTTCTTATCTTTCTAGGGCTGCTTTACTTCTTTAGCTATCTTGGTCAGGGTCAAGGAAGCTTTATCTATAATGAATTTTAACTTGAAGGAGAATCCTTATTATGTCAAATAAACCAATAGTAGATATGATTGAAACCATTGAGCATTTTGCTCAGACACAGCCTAGCTATCCTGTTTACAATGTTTTGGGGCAGGAACACACTTATGGAGATTTGAAGGCTGATTCGGATAGTTTAGCTGCAGCCATCGACCAACTGGATTTACCAGAGAAGTCTCCTGTGGTTGTTTTTGGTGGCCAAGAATATGAAATGTTGGCAACTTTTGTAGCTCTGACTAAGTCAGGACATGCCTACATTCCCATTGACAGCCATTCAGCCTTGGAGCGAGTTTCGGCTATTTTAGAAGTAGCAGAGCCAAGCTTGATTATTGCTATCTCAGACTTTCCATTGGAGCAGGTTTCTACGCCAATGATGACTCTAGCTCAGGTTCAAGAAGCCTTTGCTCAAGGGACTAGTTATGAGATTACGCATCCAGTCAAGGGTGATGATAACTACTACATTATCTTTACTTCTGGTACGACTGGTAAGCCAAAGGGAGTGCAGATTTCACATGATAACCTCCTCAGCTTTACAAACTGGATGATTACGGATAAGGAATTTGCGACGCCAAGTCGTCCGCAAATGCTGGCTCAGCCACCTTATTCTTTTGACCTGTCTGTCATGTACTGGGCGCCGACCTTGGCACTGGGAGGTACGCTTTTCGCTCTTCCTTCAGCTATTACTCAGGACTTTAAGCAACTCTTTGCGACCATCTTTTCATTGCCAATCGCTATCTGGACATCAACGCCTTCTTTTGCGGATATGGCCATGTTGTCTGAAGACTTTAATAGCGAGAAAATGCCTGGTATCACGCATTTCTACTTTGATGGAGAAGAATTGACGGTCAAAACGGCTCAAAAACTACGTGAGCGTTTCCCAAATGCCCGTATTATCAATGCTTACGGCCCAACAGAAGCGACAGTGGCCCTGTCAGCAGTTGCCGTGACAGATGAGATGCTAGCGAATCTCAAACGTCTACCAATTGGCTATACCAAGGCTGATTCTCCAACCTTTATCATTGACGAGGAAGGAAATAAACTGCCAAATGGTGAACAGGGAGAAATCATTGTTTCAGGACCGGCCGTCTCAAAAGGTTATATGAATAATCCTGAAAAAACAGCAGAAGCCTTCTTTGAGTTTGAAGGTCTGCTAGCCTATCACACAGGTGATGTGGGAACCATGACAGATGAGGGCTTGCTTCTCTACGGCGGACGCATGGACTTCCAGATTAAGTTCAACGGTTACCGCATTGAGTTAGAAGATGTCTCTCAAAACCTCAATAAGTCTCGCTTTATCGAGTCTGCTGTTGCAGTACCGCGCTATAATAAAGACCACAAGGTGCAAAATCTTCTAGCCTATGTCATCTTAAAAGATGGTGTTCGTGAGCAGTTTGAGCGTGATATCGATATTACCAAGGCCATTAAGGAAGACTTGACAGATATTATGATGTCTTATATGATGCCGTCCAAATTCCTTTATCGAGACAGTTTGCCACTGACTCCAAATGGAAAAATTGATATCAAAGGATTGATTAATGAGGTAAATAGGAGATGATGGAGTTTTTTAAACAGCTTCCTCATTTAGAGCCATACGGCAATCCTCAGTATTTTATCTATGTGATTGCTGCAACCTTGCCCATCTTTATCGGCCTCTTTTTCAAGAAACGCTTTGCCTGGTACGAGGTATTGGTTAGTCTCTTCTTTATCGTTACCATGCTGGTAGGTGGGAAGACTAATCAATTGGCTGCCTTGGGCATTTATCTGTGCTGGGAAATATTGCTCTTGCTTTTCTATAAGCACTATCGAAAAAGTAAGGATGGTAAGTGGGTTTTCTACCTAGTTAGTTTTCTGTCCCTACTGCCGATTATCTTTGTCAAGGTGCAGCCAGCTATCAATGGAACGCAGTCTTTGCTTGGATTTTTGGGAATTTCTTACCTGACCTTTCGTTCGGTTGGGATTATCATCGAGCTGAGAGATGGAGTGATTAAGGATTTTAGCCTCTGGGAATTCCTCCGCTTCCTACTCTTCATGCCGACTTTTTCAAGCGGGCCAATCGATCGCTTTAAGCGGTTTAATGAAAATTATCAGACCATTCCTGAGCGAGATGAGTTGATGGATATGCTGGAAGAGGCTGTCAAGTATATCATGCTTGGCTTTCTATATAAGTTTATCATAGCTCATATTTTAGGAGAGACCTTACTCCCTCCTCTGAAGAATCTAGCCCTACAGTCAGGTGGCTTTTTTAACCACTATGCCTTGGCAGTTATGTATACCTTTGGTCTAGAACTTTTCTTTGACTTTGCAGGCTACTCTATGTTTGCCTTGGCAATCTCAAACTTAATGGGGATTCATAGTCCAATTAACTTCAACAAGCCTTTTTTATCTAGGGATTTAAAAGAGTTTTGGAATCGCTGGCACATGAGTCTGTCTTTCTGGTTCCGTGACTTTGTCTTTATGCGAATGGTCATGGTGTTGACCAGAAAGAAGGTCTTTAAGAATCGCAATGTAACCTCAAGTGTGGCCTATATTGTAAATATGCTGATTATGGGATTTTGGCATGGAGTGACCTGGTACTATATCGCCTATGGCCTCTTTCATGGATTAGGCTTGGTTATTAATGATGCTTGGATTCGTAAGAAAAAAACGCTCAATAAGGAACGGAAAAAAGCAGGGAAAGCTGCTCTACCTGAGAATCGCTGGATTCAGTTGCTTGGCATGGTTATCACCTTCCATGTCGTCATGCTGTCATTCTTAATCTTTTCTGGATTTTTGAATGATTTATGGTTTAAAAAATAAAAGGAAATAAAATATGGATATCAAATCAGAAGTTATTGAAATTATTGATGAGTTGTTTATGGAAGATGTTTCTGACATGATGGATGAAGATCTTTTTGATGCAGGTGTCTTGGATAGTATGGGAACGGTTGAGTTGATTGTGGAGATTGAAAACCGTTTTGATATTCGTGTCCCTGTTACAGAGTTTGGTCGCGACGACTGGAATACAGCCAATAAAATCATAGCTGGTATTGTGGAGCTACAAAATGCTTAAACGCTTATGGTTAATCTTTGGGCCTATCTTCATAGCTGGATTTTTGGTTCTTCTACTCATCTTTTTTTATCCAAGTACAACAAGCCATAATCTGACGGAGGAGAAATATTCGGCGGCTTCTGTTAGTGTAGAGAGTTTTAAAGAGAGAAGCCAAAAAGTAAGGGCTCTTACAGATCCAAATATGCGTTTTATTCCTTTTCTAGGGTCCAGTGAATGGATTCGATTTGATAGTGTCCATCCAGCTGTTTTAGCCGAGAAATACCATCGTCCCTATCGTCCTTACTTTTTAGGTCAAGCAGGAGCAGCCTCTCTAAATCAATATTTTGGCCTACAGCAAATTTTGCCAGAAATAGAGGATAAGCAGGCAGTATTTGTAATTTCGCCTCAGTGGTTTACGGAGGCTGATTATGAACCCGCAGCGTTTCAGAGATTTTTTAACAGTGACCAATTGACAGCTTTTCTGGAAAATCAATCTGGTGACACTGCTGCAAAGCATGCGGCTATTCGATTGTTAAAGCAGAATCCTAATGTTGCATTAAAAGGCATTGTTCAAAAACTGTCAAAGGGTGAAGAATTATCAGAGGTTGATCAGGTTGCTATTAATATTTTTGCCCGATTCAATGAGAGACAGGCTTCTCTATTTGGTCAGTTCTCCATTAGAGGAAAACTCAAATATAAGGAACATGTGGAAAATTATTTAAAAGATCTTCCAGATCAATTTTCTTACCAAGAGTTAGAAAAAATTGCTCGAAAGGATGCAGAAGCCAATACGACCAATAATGATATGGGGATGGAAAATCATTTCTATACGAGAGAGGTTAAGAAGGATTTGAAAAAATGGGAAGGGTATCAAAAGAATTACAGTTTCCTAAAATCATCTGAATATAATGATTTACAGTTGGTTCTCAATCAATTTGCAAAATCGAAAGTTAATGTCCTCTTTGTCATCCAGCCTGTCAATAAGAAATGGATGGACTACACAGGGCTCAGAGAAGATATGTACCAGCATGCAGTGGAGAAAATTCGTTACCAATTAGAAAGTCAAGGTTTCACTAATATTGCTGACTTTTCAAAAAATGGAGGGGATCCTTATTTTGTTAAGGATACCATTCACCTAGGTTGGTTGGGTTGGCTTGCTTTTGATAAGGCAGTTGATCCTTTCCTATCCAATCCCACGCCAGCTCCGACTTACCATCTGAATGAACGCTTTTTCAGCAAAGATTGGGCGACTTATGATGGAGATGTCAAGACATTCAAATAGATAATAATATATAGAAGAGTTCAAGAATGAAACTGGTTTTCACGTTTTTTCTTGACTCTTTTTTTGGTTGTGATATAATTAACCAGTAAATAATTTTTCAAAGAATAGTATTTTTCTCTTAAAAAAGAGAAGTCCAAAAGGAAAGGAGTCAGATATGAGACAGCTAGCGAAGGATATCGATGCTTTTTTAAATGAGGTGATTTTGCAGGCGGAAAATCAGCATGAAATTCTAATAGGTCATTGTACTAGCGAGGTAGCTCTGACCAATACCCAGGAGCATATCCTCATGCTCTTGTCGGAGGAATCTTTAACCAATTCAGAGTTGGCTCGTCGCCTCAATGTCAGTCAGGCGGCGGTTACCAAGGCCATTAAATCTCTGGTTAAGGAAGGGATGTTAGAAACATCTAAAGATCCTAAGGATGCGCGTGTGATTTTTTACCAGTTGACTGATTTGGCTCGTCCAATCGCTGAGGAGCACCATCATCACCATGAGCATACACTTTTAACTTATGAACAAGTGGCGACTCAGTTTACTCCAAATGAACAAAAAGTGATTCAGCGGTTTTTGACTGCTTTAGTAGGAGAAATCAAATAATGAGATACATTACGGTAGAGGATTTATCCTTCTATTATGATAAGGAGCCTGTTCTTGAACATATCAATTATAGTGTTGATAGTGGGGAATTTGTTACCTTGACAGGGGAGAATGGGGCAGCTAAGACGACACTGATTAAGGCCAGTCTTGGAATCCTTCAGCCACGCATTGGCAAGGTGACCATTTCAAAGACAAATACGCAGGGTAAGAAATTGAGAATAGCCTACCTTCCCCAACAAATAGCCAGTTTTAATGCTGGTTTTCCAAGTACGGTGTATGAATTTGTCAAATCTGGTCGTTATCCGCGAAAAGGCTGGTTCCGTCGTTTGAATGCTCATGATGAGGAGCATATCAAGGCTAGTTTGGACTCAGTTGGCATGTGGGAACACAGAGACAAACGCTTGGGTTCTTTATCTGGAGGACAAAAGCAGCGAGCAGTGATTGCGCGTATGTTTGCTTCGGATCCAGATGTGTTTATCCTAGATGAGCCGACAACGGGGATGGATGCAGGAAGTAAAAATGAATTTTACGAACTCATGCACCACAGCGCCCATCATCATGGCAAGGCTGTTTTGATGATTACCCATGACCCTGAAGAAGTTAAGGACTATGCGGACCGCAATATTCATCTAGTCCGTAACCAAGATTCGCCATGGCGTTGTTTCAACGTTCATGAGAATGATCAGGAGGTGGGCCATGCTTAGTTTGTTATCTTATGACTTTATGCAACGTGCCTTTCTGGCCGTTATTGCCATGAGTCTTTTCTCGCCAGTATTAGGAACCTTCCTTATCTTGCGCCGTCAGAGTTTGATGAGTGATACCCTCAGCCACGTCTCGCTTTCAGGTGTAGCCTTTGGGCTGGTTCTGGGGATTTCGCCAACTATTTCCACTATTGCTATTGTCTTGATTGCGGCGGTCTTCCTGGAGTATCTCCGTACGGTTTATAAGAGCTTTATGGAAATCGGGACAGCTATCCTCATGTCAACAGGTTTGGCTGTTTCTCTGATTGTCATGAGCAAGGGTAAAAGCTCTAGTTCTATGAGTTTGGACCAGTATCTTTTTGGTTCAATCGTGACTATTAGTGAAGAGCAGGTCATTTCCCTCTTTGTCATTGCGGCGGTTGTTTTGATTTTGACCTTCCTATTCCTTCGTCCGATGTATATTTTGACCTTTGATGAGGATACGGCCTTTGTGGATGGCTTGCCAGTTCGTACCATGTCCATTCTTTTTAACATGGTAACGGGGGTGGCCATTGCCCTTATGATTCCTGCTGCGGGAGCTCTTCTGGTATCGACCATTATGGTCTTGCCAGCTAGTATTGCCCTGCGTCTGGGGAAAAACTTTAAATCGGTTATGCTGCTTGCCAGTGCTATTGGATTTTTGGGAATGGTAGCAGGACTTTACATTTCCTACTATGCAGAAACACCTGCAAGTGCAAGTATTACCATTATTTTTGTAACTGTCTTTTTACTCATCAGTTTAGTAAGACGTTTTATCAAATAGGAGACTAACGTGAAAAAAATTAGCTTATTGCTAGCCAGTCTATGTGCCTTGTTTTTAGTGGCTTGTTCCAATCAAAAGCAGGCAGATGGCAAACTAAATATCGTGACAACCTTTTACCCTGTCTATGAATTTACCAAGCAAGTCGCAGGAGATACGGCTAATGTAGAACTCCTCATCGGTGCTGGTACAGAACCCCATGAATATGAACCGTCTGCCAAGGCAGTTGCCAAAATCCAAGATGCAGATACCTTCGTTTATGAAAATGAAAACATGGAAACATGGGTTCCTAAATTGCTAGATACCTTGGATAAGAAAAAGGTGAAAACCATCAAGGCGACAGGCGATATGTTGCTCTTACCAGGTAGCGAGGAAGAAGAGGGAGACCATGACCATGGAGAAGAAGGTCATCACCATGAGTTCGATCCCCATGTTTGGTTATCACCAGTTCGTGCCATTAAACTAGTAGAGCATATCCGTGATAGCTTATCAGCAGATTATCCTGATAAAAAAGAGACCTTTGAGAAGAATGCTGCTGCCTATATCGAAAAATTGCAAGCCTTGGATAAGGCTTATGCAGAAGGCTTATCTCAAGCCAAACAAAAGAGCTTTGTGACTCAACACGCAGCCTTTAACTATCTTGCTTTGGACTATGGACTCAAACAAGTCGCAATCTCAGGCCTTTCTCCAGATGCAGAGCCATCAGCAGCTCGCTTGGCAGAATTGACAGAGTATGTCAAGAAAAATAAAATCGCCTATATCTACTTTGAAGAAAATGCTTCTCAAGCCCTTGCTAATACACTTTCAAAAGAAGCAGGTGTCAAAACTGATGTCCTTAATCCTTTAGAAAGTCTGACAGAAGAGGATACCAAAGCTGGCGAAAACTACATCTCCGTTATGGAGAAAAACCTCAAGGCTCTGAAACAAACAACGGACCAAGAAGGCCCAGCAATCGAACCTGAAAAGGCAGAGGATACCAAGACAGTCCAAAATGGTTACTTCGAGGATGCAGCTGTCAAGGACCGCACCTTGAGTGACTATACAGGTAATTGGCAATCAGTTTATCCTTTCCTTGAAGATGGTACGTTTGACCAAGTTTTTGACTACAAGGCTAAGTTGACTGGTAAGATGACTCAGGCTGAGTACAAGGCCTACTATACAAAAGGCTATCAGACAGATGTGACTAAGATTAATATCACTGATAACACTATGGAATTTGTTCAAGGTGGACAAAGTAAGAAATATACTTACAAGTATGTTGGTAAGAAAATCTTGACTTATAAGAAAGGCAATCGTGGCGTGCGCTTCCTCTTTGAAGCGACAGATGCGGATGCTGGACAATTCAAGTATGTTCAGTTTAGCGACCACAATATTGCCCCAGTGAAGGCAGAACATTTCCATATCTTCTTTGGAGGCACAAGCCAAGAAGCCCTCTTTGAAGAAATGGATAACTGGCCAACCTACTACCCAGATAACCTATCTGGCCAAGAAATCGCCCAAGAAATGTTGGCGCATTGATGAGAAACCGACTAGTTCATAGGAGCTAGTCGGTTTTTTGATACTAGATGGCTAACTTCATGATAGATCTTTCAGATACATAAGGCGCTTTAAAAAAATAAATAAAACTCTTGAAATATCGGGGCTTGTATGTTAGAATGATTTTAACGGACAAGGTTCATTAGAACACCAAAGCCCTTAACTATGCCAGTAGTTAAGGGCTTTTTTGACGTATCTTAGCGATTTAACGGGTGTTGATAGGCTAGTCATTCGGTCTATTTCTTACCATCTAGCCATCTGCAGACGAAATACAAGATAATTCCTGCTATTACATCCGCTATAATAGTAAGAGCAAGCTCAGGCATAAGGCTCATTAGTTTCACCTCCTCTCACGAACCGTAAGGAACGTAATCGGTAACCGATGACAAAACAAAAATAGTATACACATCAAATGTAGATTATCAACCTCACTTAATGCTTGAACTATTGGAGTGCGGTTCACTTCAATGATGTTTTTTGTGAGTTTTTTAAAGGGATTAACCGTTACTTGTTTCGTTTCTTTGTCCACGACTTGTAAAACTCAGATAGTACTTAGATAAATAACTAGAAATACTCTGAGCATGGTTTATAACATATGTAACTTAAATTGACAGAGATTTGACGACAATGTGACAATTCACCTCTAATTATTGACATTTCAGGAAAAACCGCAGTAAAAACTGCACAGCCTTCTTTAAATGTGCTATAATACAGGAAAAATAATGATGGAGGTCACGATAATGGCAACATTTTTGATGATTTTTGTGGTGGTTTGTGTGCTCCTATTGGTAATAGTCACACTGAGTACAGTTTATGTGGTTCGTCAGCAGTCGGTGGCGATTATTGAACGCTTTGGGAAATACCAAAAGGTTGCCAATAGCGGTATTCATATTCGCTTACCTTTTGGGATTGACTCGATTGCAGCGCGGATTCAGTTGCGCTTGTTGCAAAGCGATATTGTGGTTGAGACCAAGACCAAGGACAATGTGTTCGTTATGATGAATGTAGCGACTCAGTACCGTGTCAACGAGCAGAGCGTGACAGATGCCTACTATAAACTCATGCGTCCAGAATCTCAGATTAAATCTTATATCGAAGACGCTCTTCGCTCTTCTGTTCCAAAATTAACCTTGGATGAATTGTTTGAGAAAAAAGATGAGATTGCCCTTGAAGTTCAACACCAAGTAGCAGAAGAAATGACTACTTACGGTTATATTATTGTGAAAACCTTGATTACTAAGGTCGAACCAGATGCAGAAGTTAAGCAATCCATGAATGAAATCAATGCGGCGCAACGTAAGCGGGTCGCAGCGCAAGAATTGGCGGAAGCCGATAAGATTAAGATCGTCACTGCAGCTGAAGCCGAAGCAGAAAAAGACCGCCTCCATGGTGTGGGGATTGCCCAACAACGTAAGGCGATTGTGGATGGATTGGCAGAGTCTATCACGGAACTCAAGGAAGCCAATGTTGGCATGACAGAAGAACAAATCATGTCTATCCTCTTGACCAACCAGTATTTGGATACCTTGAATACCTTTGCCTCTAAAGGAAATCAAACTATCTTTTTACCAAATACTCCAAATGGTGTGGATGATATTCGTACACAAATCTTGTCAGCCCTCCGCGCTGAGAAGAAATAATAGACTAAAGAGCTTGGCAACAGGCTCTTTTTTAGTGATCGTTAGAGATAAATCTTAGCTTAAATAAGACTATTCACAAAAGTTACTAACAGGTTTTGGATAAGTGTGGATAACTTCTGATTATTTTAGTGATATTTCTTATTTGTGTGACCAATTTAGTAACTTTTGAGGATTATAAAGTAGTTTTAATTGCTGCAACTCAAGAGTTAAGCACAGTTTGGGATAGTTATTCACAGATTGTGGATAATCTTGGGGATTGCAGATTTTTTATTATTTAGCGATGACTTGGCAACCAGCTAAGTGTAAAGGTTAGTTGTTCAGCTTTCAAGAGGTCTTGGTGTTGAATAGTTGATACGAGTGTTTTATCCAGTCGGCATTCTTTTACAAAGTTGAAATAGCTGTGGTTTTGCTCAGCATGAATATCTAGCCATTTATCTTCTTTGGCAAGATAGACTCGGAGATGGTCAAAGAGAGGAATTCCGAGATCATAGCTTGGTTTTCCTGGACAGGTCGGATAAAATCCGAGAGCTGACCAGATGTACCAGGCTGAGAGACTGCCATTGTCTTCATCGCCAGGATAGGCTTCCCAACTTGGGTGAAAAGCTTTCTGACGGAGCGTCTTGATGAGAAGGGCAGTGTAGTCAGGGTAATCGCTGTAGCGGAAGAGATAAGGAATGTGGAAGCTTGGCTGGTTGGAAATGGCGAGTTGCCCAAAAGGAGCAGTAGACATTTCGCTCATTTCGTGAATCTCGTAGCCATAGCCTGTTGTCTCAAAGAGGGGAGCATCTTGACAGGTTTTCAAAAGATAGTTGCTGAAGGTTTCTTTTCCACCCATAAGTTGGATTAAGTCTGGGATGTCGTGAAGGACGCCTAAAGTTGCTTGGATGGCTGAACATTCGGCATAATCACGTCCCCAACTATAAGGAGAGAAGTCAAGGCGGAAGTTGCCTTGACTATCACGCGCTCGCATGTAACCTGTCTCAGCGTCAAATAGATGGCGGTAATTTTGTGATGCGGCCTTGTAGGTTTCAGCGATTTCTATTTTCCCTCGTTTTTTGGCACAGCTGGCGATACAAAAGTCACTATAGGCATAGTCTAGAGTATGGCTAACGCTTTCGTGGTGGTCGATAGAGAGATAGCCCAGTTCTTGGTATTGAGCTAGTCCGTGACGACCATTGATGCCAAGAGGATCAGATTTGGTGGCTGTTTCAAGCATGGCTTGGAGGAGTTCTTCTTCTAGGTCGGGGGCCATGTCCTTGCAGGCGCTATCGGCGATAATACCGTCTATAAGTGTACCTGGCATCATACCCCGTTCATCTGGAGCCAGCCATTTTGGAAGGAAACTAGTATCGCGGTAGTTATTGAGAAATCCTTCTAAGAAGCGGTGGTAGTGTTCTGGTATGATAAGGGCAAAGAGGGGGAATGTGGTGCGGAAGGTATCCCAGAAACCATTGTTGCTAAAGAGGACACCGGGCTTTACAGTTCCAGTAGCCAAATCTTTGTGGATGGCTTGCCCTGATTCATCAACCTCATAAAAAGTCTGAGGAAAGAGGAAGAGTCTGTAGAGACAGTGGTCAAAGAAGGTTCGGTTAGCTTCTCCTGTCTCTATAATGTCAAAACGATGGAGGAGATTTTCCCAATCCGCTTGGGCATTTGCTTTACAGCTATCAAAATCTTCTTGAGGTAGATTAAGCAGTGCTTGAGAAGGAGAGATGAAAGAAGTCGCTAGCTGAATTTCAGCATGACTATCTGCCAGGTCGATTCGCCAGTCTCCACCTTCTTGGCTGATAGCAAGGATATCCATATTCATTTTCAGGGATGTGAACAGTATCAGTGGATTTTTGTTGTTCTCAGTTTTTCCTTCTTGTCGTAGGGCAAGATTCCTCTTATCTACTTGCTCTACTGCTAATTCATCTGCTGCGTGAAGATAGAGGGATAGGGCTTTGCCTTGCTTTTGCTCCAAACGAATAGAAGCACCGTAGCAAGTCGGTGTAAGCTGGGTTTCAATCTGATAGCGCAGGGAGAAAATCTTCAGATAATGAGGTTTGAAAGAGGACTTATCTATGTCATAGGAAGACTGGCGGTGAAAGAGGCTGTCTCCCCCTAGCTGACCGGTGACAGGTGTCAGAAGGAGCCAAGAGTAGTCCCCAATCCAAGGACTGGGCTGGTGGGTTAATCGAATCCCTTGAAATATAGGCAGATGTGGGTCGAAAAACCAAGAGCCCTCCTGGTCGCTGGTCTGGGGTACAAAGTAATTCATCCCAAAAGGAACGCCTGTGTAAGGCAGGGTATTTCCCCGAGAAAAGGCATGCTTGCTGGCAGTTCCAAATCGGGTATCGATGGTTTCAAGTAGTGGTTTCATAGTCTTTCCTTTAGCTGTTTTTCTACATTATATCAGAAAAAGATAGTCTTTAGAAAAGGCGTTTTAAAGATAACTATTTTGTAGAAAAATGACTATCATTTGTGTATGTATTTTCTGTCTCAAAAGCTATATACTGAAAATGAAACTTGTTTGAAAGAGGATACTGCACGATGATTTATTCAAAAGAAATTGTTAGAGAATGGCTAGATGAAGTGGCAGAACGGGCTAAGGACCATCCAGAGTGGGTGGATGTCTTTGAGCGTTGCTACACAGATACCTTGGACAATACGGTTGAAATCCTAGAAGATGGTTCAACTTTTGTCTTGACTGGGGATATTCCTGCCATGTGGCTTCGAGATTCGACAGCCCAACTCAGACCCTACCTGCATGTGGCTAAAAGAGATGCCCTCCTGCGTCAGACCATTGCAGGTTTGGTCAAGCGTCAGATGACCTTGGTACTCAAGGATCCTTATGCCAATTCTTTCAACATTGAGGAGAACTGGAAGGGGCACCACGAGACTGACCACACAGACCTTAACGGCTGGATTTGGGAACGTAAGTACGAGGTAGACTCGCTTTGCTATCCTTTGCAGCTGGCTTATCTCCTCTGGAAAGAGACTGGCGAGACTAGTCAGTTTGATGAGACTTTTGTCGCAGCGACCAAGGAAATTCTTCATCTGTGGACAGTGGAACAAGACCACAAGAATTCTCCTTATCGTTTTGTCCGCGATACGGACCGCAAGGAAGATACCTTGGTAAATGATGGCTTTGGCCCTGATTTTGCAGTGACAGGCATGACCTGGTCAGCTTTTCGTCCGAGTGATGACTGCTGTCAGTATAGTTACTTGATTCCGTCAAATATGTTTGCAGTTGTTGTTTTGGGGTATGTTCAAGAAATCTTCGCAGCATTAAACCTAGCTGATAGCGAGAGTGTTATCACAGACGCTAAGCGTCTTCAGGATGAAATCCAAGAAGGGATCGAAAATTACGCCTACACAAGCAACAGCAAGGGCGAAAAGATTTATGCCTTTGAAGTGGATGGTCTAGGAAATGCCAGCATCATGGATGATCCAAACGTACCAAGTCTGCTGGCTGCACCTTATCTGGGTTACTGTTCGGTCGATGATGAAGTGTATCAAGCAACTCGTCGTACCATTTTGAGCCCTGAAAATCCATATTTCTACCAAGGAGAATACGCTAGCGGTCTCGGAAGTTCTCATACCTTCTATCGCTATATCTGGCCAATCGCTCTGTCTATCCAAGGCTTGACAACGACAGATAAAGCAGAGAAGAAATTCTTACTGGATCAGCTGGTTGCTTGCGATGGTGGTACTGGTGTTATGCATGAAAGCTTCCACGTAGATGACCCAACTCTTTATTCTCGTGAATGGTTCTCTTGGGCCAACATGATGTTCTGTGAGTTGGTCTTGGATTACTTGGATATTCGTTAATCTAGGATTTTACTTGTTTTTAGCCAATTTACCAAGACAAAGTAGCTAAATATATACTTCTTTCAAATTTCATCTCAAATCATAGTTAAATTCTTGATAAATAAAATATTTAGAGTTAAACTGTTGGTGATTTGTTGAATTTGATTGAGCAAATCTTACATCCAAAAACGTTAACAATAAAAATTTAAATTTAGAATGAGGTTTTACTTCATGGAAAATGTTGTCGTACATATTATCTCACATAGTCACTGGGATCGTGAGTGGTACTTGCCTTTTGAAAGCCACCGTATGCAGTTGGTGGAATTATTTGACAATCTCTTTGATCTCTTTGAAAATGACCCTGAGTTCAAGAGCTTCCACTTGGATGGTCAAACCATTGTCCTTGATGACTACTTGGAGATTCGCCCTGAAAATCGCGACAAAGTCCAACGATACATCGACGAAGGCAAACTTAAAATTGGTCCTTTTTACATCTTGCAAGATGACTACTTGATTTCAAGTGAAGCCAATGTCCGCAATACCTTGATTGGTCAGCAAGAAGCTGCAAAATGGGGCAAATCCACTCAGATTGGTTACTTCCCAGATACTTTTGGAAATATGGGACAAGCTCCTCAAATCCTTCAAAAATCAGGCATTCACGTGGCAGCCTTTGGTCGTGGTGTGAAACCGATTGGATTTGACAACCAAGTTCTCGAAGATGAGCAGTTTACTTCCCAGTTTTCAGAAATGTACTGGCAGGGTGCGGACGGAAGTCGTGTCCTCGGTATCCTCTTTGCCAACTGGTATAGTAATGGGAATGAAATCCCAGTTGATAAAGACGAGGCCTTGACCTTCTGGAAACAAAAACTGGCAGACGTGCGTGACTATGCTTCGACCAACCAGTGGTTGATGATGAACGGCTGTGACCATCAGCCTGTCCAGAAAAATTTGAGTGAAGCCATTCGTGTGGCAAATGAACTCTTCCCAGATGTAACCTTTGTTCATAGTTCTTTTGATGAATATGTTCAAGCTGTGGAAAGTGCCCTACCAGAGCAATTATCAACGGTTACAGGTGAGTTGACCAGTCAGGAAACAGACGGCTGGTACACACTTGCCAACACTTCTTCATCTCGTATTTATCTCAAACAAGCCTTCCAAGAAAATAGCAACCTCCTAGAGCAAGTTGTAGAACCCTTGACTATTATCACTGGGGGTCATAACCACAAGGACCAGTTGACCTATGCTTGGAAAACTCTTTTGCAAAATGCGCCGCATGATAGCATCTGTGGCTGTAGCGTGGACGAAGTTCACCGCGAGATGGAAACTCGTTTTGCCAAGGTTAACCAAGTCGGAAACTTTGTTAAGAGCAATCTTCTTAACGAATGGAAGGGTAAAATCGCTACAGCTAAGGCTCAAAGTGATTATCTCTTTACTGTCATTAACACAGGCTTGCATGATAAGGTCGATACTGTCAGCACAGTGATTGATGTGGCGACTTGTGATTTCAAGGAATTGCACCCAACAGAAGGTTACAAGAAGATGGCTGCCTTAACCTTGCCAAGTTATCGTGTGGAGGACTTGGATGGTCGTCCTGTAGAGGCTAAAATCGAAGACCTCGGAGCTAATTTTGAGTACGATTTACCAAAAGATAAGTTCCGCCAAGCTCGTATCGCTCGACAAGTGCGCGTGACTATTCCAGTTCACCTAGCACCGCTTTCTTGGACAACCTTCCAATTGCTGGAAGGAGAACAAGAACACCGTGACGGTATTTACCAAAATGGAGTAATTGATACGCCATTTGTAACGGTGAGTGTGGATGACAATATCACAGTCTATGACAAGACAACTCACGAAGCCTATGAAGATTTTATCCGCTTCGAAGACCGTGGTGACATCGGAAACGAGTATATCTATTTCCAACCAAAAGGAACAGAGCCAATCTATGCAGAGCTTAAGGGCTACGAGGTCTTGGAAAACACAGCTCGCTACGCTAAGATTTTGCTCAAACATGAATTGACCGTGCCTGTCAGTGCAGATGAAAAGCTAGAAGAAGAGCAAAAAGGCATCATCGAGTTTATGAAGCGTGAAGCTGGACGTTCAGAAGAATTGACAAGCATTCCTCTTGAAACTGAGATGACTATCTTCGTTGATAATCCACAAATCCGTTGCAAGACTCGCTTTACCAACACTGCCAAAGACCACCGTATCCGTCTCTTGGTCAAGACTCACAACAAGCGTTCAAGTAATGATTCTGAAAGCATTTATGAGGTAGTGACACGACCAAACAAACCAGCAGCTTCATGGGAAAATCCTGAAAATCCTCAACACCAACAAGCCTTTGTTAGTCTGTATGACGATGAAAAAGGTGTGACTGTATCCAACAAGGGATTGAATGAATACGAAATCCTTGGAGACGACACTATTGCAGTGACCATTCTGCGTGCGTCAGGTGAGCTAGGTGACTGGGGTTACTTCCCAACACCAGAAGCACAATGCTTGCGTGAGTTTGAAGTCGAGTTTGCGCTTGAATGCCACCAAGTCCAAGAACGCTTTTCAGCCTATCGTCGTGCTAAAGCCTTGCAGACACCATTTACCAGCCTTCAGCTTGCTAAACAAGAAGGAAGCGTGGCTGCGACTGGTAGCCTCTTGAGCCATTCTGTTCTCAGCATACCGCAAATCTGTCCAACAGCCTTTAAGGTATCTGAAAATGAAGAAGGCTATGTTCTTCGTTACTACAATATGTGTAGTGAAAATGTACGTGTACCGGAAAGCCAACATCTCTTTCTTGACCTACTTGAACGACCATACCCAGTTCATAGAGGTCTCATTTCACCACAAGAGATTCGTACAGAATTCATCAAAAAAGAAGAAATTTAATTTCAAAAAGTAAACATAAAAAGAAAGGAGGGGCGAAAAAGTAAGAATTAATTGCTGATTCGCCCCTTTTTATGGTAAAAACAATGACCATTGCAACGATTGATATCGGAGGGACTGGGATTAAGTTTGCTAGTCTGACTCCTGATGGGAAAATACTGAATAAGACAAGCATTCCAACGCCTGAAAGTTTGGAGGACTTACTAGCTTGGCTAGATCAACGTTTGTCAGAGCAGGATTATAGCGGGATTGCTATGAGCGTTCCAGGCGCGGTCAATCAAGAGACAGGTGTGATTGATGGCTTCAGTGCGGTGCCCTACATTCACGGATTTTCTTGGTATGAGGCGCTTAGCTCTTATCAGATTCCTGTCCATCTGGAAAATGATGCCAACTGCGTTGGACTTAGTGAACTGCTAGCTCATCCAGAACTAGAAAATGCAGCCTGTGTCGTGATTGGGACAGGGATTGGCGGAGCCATGATTATCAATGGTAGACTTCATCGAGGTCGCCACGGCCTGGGTGGAGAATTTGGCTACATGACCACCCTTGCCCCTGCTGAAAAGCTCAACAACTGGTCGCAACTAGCATCAACTGGGAATATGGTGCGATACGTGATTGAAAAATCTGGTCAGACTGACTGGGACGGTCGCAAGATTTACCAAGAGGCCGCAGCAGGAAATACCCTTTGCCAAGAAGCCATTGAGCGCATGAACCGTAATCTGGCGCAAGGCTTGCTCAATATCCAATATCTCATCGACCCAGATGTCATCAGTCTGGGAGGCTCTATCAGTCAAAATCCAGATTTTATCCAAGGTGTCAAGAAGGCTGTTGAAGACTTTATCGATGCCTACGAAGAATACACGGTCGCACCTCTTATCCAAGCTTGTACCTATCATGCAGATGCCAATCTCTATGGTGCCCTTGTCAACTGGTTACAGGAGGAAAATCAATGGTAAGATTTACAGGACTTAGTCCCAAACAACATCAAGCTATAGAGTTGCTTCAAAAGCACATTTCTCTACCAGATGTCGAAGTAGCTGTCGCTCAGTCTGACCAAGCCTCTATCTCTATCAAGGGTGAGGGTGGCCATTATCAACTAACTTATCGCAAATCTCACCAACTTTATCGTGCCTTGTCCTTGTTGGTAACAGCTTTAGCAGAAGGTGACAAGGTAGAGATTGAGGAACAGGCGGCTTATGAAGATTTAGCCTACATGGCAGACTGTTCTCGAAATGCGGTGCTGAATGTGGCTGCTGCCAAGCAGATGATTGAGGTCTTGGCTCTCATGGGCTACTCAACCTTTGAACTTTACATGGAAGATACATACCAGATTGAAGGGCAACCTTACTTTGGCTATTTCCGTGGAGCCTACTCGGCTGAGGAATTGCAGGAAATCGAAGCCTATGCCCAGCAGTTTGACATTACCTTTGTTCCTTGCATCCAGACCTTGGCCCACTTGTCAGCCTTCGTAAAATGGGGTGTCAAAGAAGTGCAGGAGCTCCGTGATGTAGAGGACATTCTTCTTATCGGCGAAGAAAAGGTTTATGACCTGATTGATGGCATGTTTGCTACTCTATCTAAACTGAAGACTCGCAAGGTCAATATCGGGATGGACGAAGCCCACTTGGTTGGTTTGGGACGCTACTTGATTCTGAACGGTGTTGTGGATCGTAGTCTCCTCATGTGCCAACACTTGGAGCGCGTGCTGGATATTGCAGACAAATATGGTTTCCACTGCCAAATGTGGAGCGATATGTTCTTTAAACTTATGTCAACAGATGGCCAGTACGACCGTGATGTGGAAATTCCAGAAGAAACTCGTGTCTACCTAGACCGTCTCAAAGATCGTGTGACCTTGGTTTACTGGGACTATTATCAGGATAGCGAGGAAAAATACAACCGCAATTTCCGTAATCACCACAAGATTAGCCATGACCTTGCATTTGCAGGTGGTGCTTGGAAGTGGATTGGTTTCACACCCAATAACCATTTCAGCCGACTCATCGCTGTTGAGGCTAACAAGGCCTGTCGTGCCAATCAGATCAAAGAAGTCATTGTGACGGGTTGGGGGGACAATGGTGGGGAAACTGCCCAGTTTTCTATCCTACCAAGCTTGCAAATCTGGGCAGAACTCAGTTACCGTAATGACCTAGACCGTCTGTCTGCTCACTTCAAGACCAATACAGGTCTTTCGGTTGAGGATTTTATGCAGATTGACCTAGCCAACCTATTACCAGACCTACCAGACAATCTCAGTGGTATCAATCCCAACCGCTATGTCTTTTATCAGGATGTTCTCTGCCCGATTCTTGACCGACACATGACACCTGAACAGGATAAACCGCACTTCGCTCAGGCTGCTGAGACGCTCGCTGCCATTAAAGAAAAAGCTGGAAACTATGCCTATCTCTTTGAAACGCAGGCCCAGTTGAATGCTATTTTAAGTAGTAAAGTTGATGTGGGACGACGCATTCGTCAGGCCTACCAAGCAGATGATAAAGGAAGTCTGCAAGAAATCGCAAGGCAAGAATTACCAGAACTCAGAAGCCAAATTGAAGACTTCCATGCCCTCTTTAGCCACCAATGGCTGAAAGAAAACAAGGTCTTTGGTTTGGATACGGTCGATATCCGTATGGGCGGACTCTTGCAACGCATCAAGCGAGCAGAAAATCGCATCGAGGCTTATCTGGCTGGCCAGCTTGACCGTATTGATGAGTTAGAAGTGGAAATCCTGCCATTTACTGATTTTTACGTAGACAAGGACTTCGCAGCCACAACAGCCAACCAGTGGCATACTATTGCGACAGCTTCGACGATTTATACGACATAAAAAACAAGAACACCTTGCCTTGAGCAGGGTGTTTCTCGTGAAACATCCCTTTCTTAAACAAGTACTCCACATAAAATAATTTGTGGAGTTTTTTCTATAATTAGTAGTTTAACCTAACCTTCAAATAGGAGTATACTAATAATGTAATCGTTATCAAAAGTCTAAAAAGGAATTTTTAGATGGATATCAAAATAAAAAAGGGGGGAAATTATGAATAAGTTTTCAAAAACCTTGAGAGACAACTGGATCTTTCTCTTAATGGTTTTGCCAGGGGCACTCTGGTTGATTCTATTCTTCTACATTCCAGTATTTGGGAACGTGGTTGCCTTTAAAGACTACCACATGACCAGTAATGGATTTATAGATAGTATCGTGAATAGTAAATGGGTCGGACTCGATAATTTCAGATTCTTGTTTAGTTCAAAAGACGCCTTTATCATCACACGAAATACTGTCCTCTACAATCTCGGCTTTATCTTTATCGGTTTGATTGTATCAGTAGGGATTGCCATCATCCTCAGTGAACTCCGTTCTAAGAGAATGGTTAAGATTTTCCAAACTTCTATGTTGTTCCCTTACTTCTTGTCTTGGGTTATCATTAGTTTCTTTACAGATGCCTTCCTAAATATTGATAAAGGTGTGTTCAACCATTTCCTAGAATCTATCGGAATGAAGGAAATCAATTTCTACGCTGACTTGGGTATTTGGCCTTATCTCCTACTTTTCCTTGGTATTTGGAAAGGCTTTGGATATAGCAGTGTCATGTACTATGCGACAATCATGGGAATTGATCCAACCTACTACGAAGCAGCAACAGTGGACGGGGCTAGCAAATGGCAACGAATTCGCAATGTAACTATTCCGCAGTTGACACCATTGGTAACCGTATTGACCATCCTTGCAGTCGGGAATATCTTCCGTGCAGACTTTGGTCTTTTCTACCAAATCCCCCACAATGCTGGTCAGCTTTATAACGTAACCAATGTCTTGGACGTATATGTTTATAACGGTTTGACTCAGACAGCGGATATCGGGATGGCTTCAGCGGCAGGTCTCTACCAATCAGTTGTCGGCTTGATTCTGGTTATCCTATCAAACTTACTGGCACGACGAGTTGATCCAAACTCAGCTTTGTTCTAGAAAGGAGGAGAATATGGCAGAAAAGAAAATTAAAAAAGAAAAAATTGATAATGTCGGCATTCACTCCTTCAGTAAGAAAGCAGATATCTTCTTCAGTACCATTTCTGGTTTGGTTGCCCTCTCTTGTATCCTACCCTTTGTATTCGTTATCGTTATTTCGGTGACAGATGAAAAGAGTATCCTCCAAAATGGATATAGCTTCTTCCCATCCCAATTTGGATTAGACGGTTTTGAGTTTTTGGCACAGTTTAAGGATAAAATTCTCCAAGCCCTCTTCATCTCAGTCTTTGTAACAGTGGTGGGGACGATCACAAACGTTTTTATCACAACAACTTATGCCTACGCTATTTCACGGACAACCTTTAAGTATCGCAGATTCTTTACGATTTTTGCCCTTCTTAGTATGTTGTTCAACGCTGGTTTGGTACCGGGCTATATCGTGGTAACTCGTTTACTTCAACTTGGTGATACAGTTTGGGCCTTGATTGTTCCAATGCTTCTCTCACCATTTAACATCATCTTGATGCGTTCCTTCTTCAAGAAGACCATTCCAGAAGCTATTCTAGAATCCGCTCGTATCGATGGTGCTAGTGAGGCCCGGATCTTCTTCCAAATCTGTTTGCCATTGTCACTACCAGGTATCGCAACCATCACGCTCTTGACAGCTCTTGGTTTCTGGAATGACTGGTTCAATGCCCTTCTTTACATCAAGAGTGACAACTTGTATCCATTGCAATATTTGCTCATGCAAATCCAGCAAAATATGGATTACATCGCCAAAGCAGTCGGCCTATCTGGTCAACTGGGAGTTGCTCTTCCAAAAGAAACAGGTCGTATGGCCATGGTTGTGGTCGCAACCCTTCCAATCGCGATTCTGTATCCATTCTTCCAACGCTACTTTGTAAAAGGTTTGACTATCGGTGGTGTGAAAGAATAGTGCTTGTTGAGAAAAATCATTTCTCATTTCCAAACTTCCCTTGCGTGAAGTTAAGATCATTACATTGTTTATAAGTTTAAAAATAAAAAAAGGAGTTTTTGTCATGAAAAACTGGAAAAAATATGCTTTTGCATCTGCTAGCGTAGTCGCTTTGGCTGCTGGTCTCGCTGCTTGTGGAAACCTTTCAGGTAACAGTAAAAAAGCTGCTGACTCAGCTTCAGGTGAAAAAACTGTTATCAAAATGTACCAAATCGGTGACAAACCAGATAACTTAGATGAATTGCTAGAAAATGCTAACAAAATCATCGGTGAAAAAGTTGGTGCTAAATTGGATATCCAATATCTTGGATGGGGTGACTATGATAAGAAAATGTCAGTTATCACATCATCTGGTGAAAACTACGATATCGCCTTTGCATCTAACTATGTTGTAAATGCTCAAAAAGGTGCCTATGCTGACTTGACTGACTTGTATAAGAAAGAAGGGGCAGAGCTTTATAAAGCACTTGACCCAGCTTACATCAAAGGTAACAGCATTAACGGTAAAATTTACGCAGTTCCAGTTGCAGCCAACGTTGCATCATCTCAAAACTTCGCCTTCAACGGAACTCTTCTTGCTAAATACGGTATCGATATTTCAGGTGTCACTTCATATGAAACACTTGAACCAGTCTTGAAACAAATCAAAGAAAAAGCTCCAGATGTAGTGCCATTTGCGGTTACTAAGAACTTCATCCCATCTGATAACTTTGACTACCCAGTTCCAAATGGACTTCCATTCGTTATCGACCTTGAAGGGGACACTACTAAGATCGTAAACCGTTACGAAGTGCCTCGCTTTAAAGAACACTTGAAGACTCTTCACAAATTCTATGAAGCTGGATACATTCCAAAAGACGTAGCAACAAGCGATACTTCATTTGACCTTCAACAAGATACTTGGTTCGTTCGTGAAGAAACAGTAGGACCAGCTGACTACGGTAACAGCTTGCTTTCACGTGTTGCGAACAAAGATATCCAAATCAAACCAATCACTAACTTCATTAAGAAAAACCAAACAACACAAGTTGCTAACTTTGTTATCTCAAACAACTCTAAGAACAAAGAAAAATCAATGGAAGTGTTGAACCTCTTGAACACTAACCCAGAACTCTTAAATGGTCTTGTTTATGGTCCAGAAGGCAAGAACTGGGAAAAAATTCCAGGTAAAGAAAACCGTGTTAAAGTCCTTGATGGCTACAAAGGAAACACTCACATGGGTGGATGGAACACTGGTAACAACTGGATTCTTTACATCAACGAAAACGTTACAGACCAACAAATCGAAGATTCTAAGAAACAATTGGCTGAAGCTAAAGAATCTCCAGCACTTGGATTCATCTTTAACACTGACAATGTGAAATCTGAAATCTCAGCAATCTCTAACACAATGCAACAATTCGATACAGCTATCAACACTGGTACTGTAGACCCAGATAAAGCTATTCCAGAATTGATGGAAAAATTGAAATCTGAAGGTGCTTACGATAAAGTATTGAACGAAATGCAAAAACAATACGATGAATTCTTGAAAAACAAAAAATCATAAGATCAATTGATTTCGTGTATTCATTCCTAATTCCTAAAAATTGAATCACTGTTTTCCTCAGGATTATCTGGGGGAGGCAGTGATTTTTTGAAACAAGAGCATAGATATCTGTGTTTTCTTATCGCTGTTTAACCATTCAGGAAATCTCAAATACCATTTAGGATTTGGAGTAAGGATTTAGGAAAATATAGCTTATATTAGAGATGTCTCGAGTTTACAAAGGAGAGTTCATATGAAGAAGTATCAACTTCTATTCAAAATTAGTGCAGTTTTCTCTTACCTATTTTTCGTATTTGGTCTTTCTCAGCTGACGCTTATTGTTCAAAATTATTGGCAATTTTCTTCCCAGATTGGCAATTTCGTCTGGATTCAAAATCTCTTGAGTTTGCTATTTAGCGGAGTCATGATTTGGATTCTGGTTAAGACAGGCCATGGCTATCTCTTTCGCATTCCAAGAAAAAAATGGCTTTGGTATTCGATTTTGACAGTATTAGTGGTAGTGCTCCAGATCTCTTTTAACGTTCAGACAGCTAAACATGTTCAGTCAACTGCTGAAGGTTGGGCTGTATTGATCGGTTATAGTGGGACCAACTTTGCTGAGCTAGGTATCTATATAACTTTGTTCTTCCTGACTCCACTTATGGAAGAGCTAATCTATAGAGGATTACTGCAACACGCCTTTTTTAAGCATTCGAGATTTGGCCTTGATTTGCTTCTTCCGTCAATTTTATTTGCTCTTCCTCATTTTTCAAGCCTGCCTAGTTTGTTAGATATCTTCGTCTTTGCAACATCTGGCATCATCTTTGCTAGTTTGACCCGCTATACCAAGAGCATTTATCCATCCTATGCGGTGCATGTGATTAATAATATTTTCGCAACATTACCATTTTTGCTGACTTTTTTACAGAGGGTGTTTGGGTAAATACTGGCGCGAGAGTTAGGAATGACAGCTTTTCAACTTAAGGAGGTAAATGAGTATGACACCATTAAAATGGTTTGCTGGAGGAAGCGAAAGACGTTGTGAAGCCATGATTATCATAGATTATCTATTGGAAGATATAAAGGATACGCCTCAACTGACTCCTTTGAAAAATCAGTTAGTGAGTTATAAAAGACGATTAGAGGACGATGGGACCTCTACCCCATTTATATTGAGTCAAATGAATGTTGACATCTCACGTGTATTGATTGACAATAAGCTGATGTTATCAGAAAGTCAATCCGAGCAGATCAAAAAATTGAGAGAATTATCTGCTATTCGCTATGGTTACTGATGAAGTGCAGGGATAAGCATCTTTCTACAATTTCCAGTCAAATAAATTGCATTCGTTTTCTCAAGCAGGTATACTAGTATAGTTAGATGAAAAATTCTGAAAATTTAAGAATAGAAAAGAGAACAAATCTTATGGCAAAAGATATTCGTGTCTTACTTTACTACCTTTATACTCCAATTGAAAATGCAGAGCAATTTGCTGCAGACCACTTGGCTTTCTGTAAATCAATCGGCCTTAAAGGCCGTATCCTAGTCGCTGACGAGGGAATTAACGGAACAGTTTCAGGGGATTATGAAACAACTCAAAAATACATGGACTATGTTCACAGCCTCCCAGGTATGGAAGACCTCTGGTTCAAGATTGACGAAGAAAGTGAACAAGCCTTCAAGAAGATGTTTGTTCGCTACAAGAAAGAGATTGTCCACCTTGGTTTGGAAGACAACGACTTTGACAATGACATCAACCCACTTGAAACAACAGGTGCTTACTTGTCTCCAAAAGAGTTCAAAGAAGCTCTTCTTGACGAAGATACAGTTGTCCTTGACACACGTAACGATTATGAGTACGACCTAGGACACTTCCGTGGGGCTATTCGCCCAGATATCCGCAACTTCCGTGAGTTGCCACAATGGGTCCGTGATAACAAGGAAAAATTCATGGACAAGCGTGTCGTGGTTTACTGTACAGGTGGGGTTCGCTGTGAGAAATTCTCAGGCTGGATGGTCCGTGAAGGCTACAAAGATGTCGGCCAATTGCACGGAGGAATCGCAACTTACGGTAAAGACCCAGAAGTCCAAGGTGAGCTTTGGGATGGGAAAATGTACGTCTTTGACGAGCGTATCGCAGTCGATGTCAACCATGTCAACCCAACCATCGTAGGGAAAGACTGGTTTGATGGAACACCATGTGAACGTTATGTAAACTGTGGAAATCCATTCTGTAACCGTCGTATCTTGACATCAGAAGAAAATGAAGACAAGTACCTTCGTGGATGCTCACACGAGTGCCGTGTTCACCCACGTAACCGCTATGTTTCAGAAAATGAATTGACACAAGCTGAAGTTGTCGAGCGCCTAGCCGCTATCGGTGAAAGCTTGGATCAAGCAGCTACTGTATAAGATTGAACAGTCCTTAGGGGCTGTTTTTCTATGCTTTTTACTAAAAAATCTAAAGTTTGTTTCTGTATCTTTCAGGAAAATAGGGTATACTATATGTAAACGATTTCAAAGGAGTCCAGTTATGACGAAAACATTTTTTATTCCAAATAAACAGAGCATTTTAGGAGAACAAGAGATTTTGACTGCCAAGTCGATCTTGGCCTTGCTAGATGGTTTGGAGTCACATAGCTATGATGCAGTCTATCTCCGTCAACCTCTTAGCCGTCTTGAGTATATCGAGTGTGCGATAGTGGGACAATCACAATTTCTTTTTAAGGTCAGTTATGCTGATGATCAAAAGGCTTACCGTGTCGATCTTCCTGACCTACTAACGAAGACAGACTGGGAAATCATCAAGTCATTTTTAGATGCCCTGCTTGCTTATACAGGAACTGAGATTGAAGGACTAGATGGTTTTGATTTTGAAGCTTATTTCCAAGCAAGTATTCAAGCCTATCTAGCAGACACTGCAGCTCGTTTTACGATTTGTCAAGGAATCTTTAATCCTGTTTTCTTTAGTCATGAGGACTTGAAAAGCTTTTTAGAGGCAGATGGTTTGGCACAGTTTGAAGCACGTGTACGTGCAGTTCAAGAGACAGATGCTTACTTTGCAAGAGTTTCCTTCTATCAGGATGGAGAAGGACAAGTTCACGGTGTTTACCATCTGGCTCAAGGAGTCAAGACTGTTTTACCGAGAGAACCATTTGTTCCTGCTTCCTATATTGAGCAATTGCTGGATAAGGAAGTTCAGTGGGAGATTGACTTGGTTCAAATTACAGGAGACGGCTCTAAACCAGAAGACTATGAAGCCATTGCCCGCTTGGACTATGCAAAATTCCTAGAGTCATTACCATCAGCATCTTACCACCAACTAGACGCTAATCAATTAGAAATCCAACCCATCTTAGACAAAGATTTTAAAACATTAGCACAAGAAAAGTAAAGCAGAAGCAAGTCAATCGACTTGCTTTTTAGCATATAAAAAATCCTGCCATGAAAGACAGGATTGCTACTCAATGAAAATCAAAGAGCAAACTAGGAAGCTAGCCGCAGGCTGCTCAAAACACTGTTTTGAGGTTGTAGATAAGACTGACAAAGTCAGGAACATATATCTACGGTAAGGCGAAGCTGACGTGGTTTGAATTTGATTTTCGAAGAGTATGAAGTTTAAAGAAAGGCCAAGATACGAAGATAATCTCCAATCAGTGCCACTTCAGCTACAAAGAAGAGGAGGATAATGACTCCGTTCACAAGGACAGACAAGAATAATTGATAGAAGGAGTCGGCTTCACTTGCTTGACTAGGTCTTGTAATGATATGGAGGCTAGCAAGCAGAGTGATCCCAATGCTAATCACACACAAGAGAGCTGTAAATCGTAGGCTATCAAAGAAGGCAAAGAAACTAGCAATGGCAGTGAGGAAGATTGGAATTGCCAAGAGTTGACTATATTGTTGGAGAACTTTTTCTAGGGTCCAGTCCTTTTCTTGGTAGATAAATCGTCTCACGACGAAACCACCCAAGAGGAATGAAAAGAAGAAGAGTGTTGTTGCTACTAGGATAGAGATAATCGAAAAGAGATTTAATGAAGCAAATTGTTCAGGGAAGTGATTATGCATAGTTGCTATATGTCCATAGTAAGCATGTTTGATGTGGTAGATACTAAAGAAAAAGGAAGATGCAGAAAACAGAATGAGCAAAAGAAAGGCTGTGTAACTGTGTGTGCTACTTGTTTCAAGACTGCTTGTAGGAGATTTGATTGCTTCCACTAGCCAAGACCAAAAATCAAGCGCTTGCTCTTTCCATCTATCCGTAGATTTTGGAGCTTGGTCGGGGATATAGGGACTTTCTAAGGATTGACTGATAAGAAGGGGCTCTTTCGTGGTTGGTTTTTGCTGAGGAAGTGCTTCTTGACTCTCTTCAGCTATAGTGACTTTTTCTGTTTCTTTAGAAAGGTCTTGCTCTTCCTCAGTAGAATCTAATGCTTTCTTTTCTTCTATTTCTGTTCTCGCTTCACTGTCTTCAGGAGTTTCAATTTTCTCTTTTTGCTGGCTTTCCAATTCGACTTCAGCTTGAGAGACGTCCTCCTCTACTTGAGTATTTTTTTCAATTGGTGTATCGAGATCGGCTATCGTTTCTTCAGCCTTGTCTGCAACCTCTTGGGCTTGTTCATCAGGCTTGTTCTTGCTTGTTGCTTTTACAAAATCATTACTTTCAAACCATTCTTGTTTCATGGTAGAACCTCCTTTTTAGTTAGATATGCGTTATTGTGGTCGATATAAATAGGTTTGTTAAGGTCTGTTGGCTGTAGTCTCAAGACTAATATAATCATCAGCCTTAGCTATGAGTTGACCTTTTACATCGGTCTTTTCAGTTTTGTAAGGGTTGCTTAATTCGTTGGGTTTCTGTTGACTCTTATCTCTTAATAATTGATAAATAAAACCATGGTGACTCGAGAGGTCTAAGTTAATTTCTTGGCTTTCTTTTTGAGTTAGCATGATACTGAGCGCATTTTTAGAAGATAGTTCTACTTTACCATATACTTTAATATTTTCAGCGCGGAAGTGATGTTCTGTTGACTCTAGCTGACTATCTGTAAGGTCTGTATCGAAGATATTAACGATATTGGGCGTTGTGAGTTTACTGTTTTTGATACGACTTCCTTTAATTCGGAGGATATAGCTGTTTGTATTGAGGGTCGCATTTTCAAGACTGGCATTGGTGATACTGGTTTGTCCACGATTGGCTGAGATGTTGATCCCTTTTAAAGCTCTTCCTTTTGGCAATTGGAGAATAACTTCATTAAAACGACTAGAGTAGCTACTTGCGATATGGAGAATCCCGCCAATTCCAGAAGAGAGAAATGGACTTTCAGACAGTTTCTTATCAGTGAGGCTCAGAGTTTTATCGTTTTGATTTGTTATAAGATCATGGTGAGCAGAAAGAGATGGATGGTAAGAAATGTGGATTTGATCATCGAAAGAGTCTGTGATGGTCAGCGCGTGTTGGTGGAGCGTAATCTCTAGGTTTTCGACTTCCTTGCCAAAGGTCAACTCTTCCATCCGACTATCATAGACAGGCTCCTTGGACATGGCAAGTAGGCTCTTGATTCCGTCAGATTGGATGCCTACAAAGAGCAGGACAAATCCGATAACGGTAGTCACCACACCAAAAATGAGAAATCCTTTTGTCAATTTACGCATGCTGGTCACCTCTCTTTCCTTTTTTGAGAACAAATTGTACCAGGCGAACAATGAGTAGACCGAAGAAGCGGGCTACATAGGAAATACCTAGTAAGACTAGTGAAGAAGCACCGATAGCCAGTAAACCAGCACCAAAAATCAAGATAAAGGCTGATTTGGCTTGGGCTAGGACAGTGAAACTTTCAACTAAAAATAGGAATCCACCTATGATACCAAGTATGGAAACCGCAAAGAAAGCCAGAATGACAGTCAAAGCTGCCACAAGGATTCCGAACAGGGCCACGAGGATGGCGATTCCCAGAGGAATACCGATGGGTGCTGCAAGGAGAGCTAACAAGGCGATATGTAAAATTTGTCGGTTATTTTTTTGAGCGGGCGCTTCATTGATTTTTTTATCGAGAAGATTGGAGAGAACTTCGTGGGCTGCTTCCTTAGGAGTTCCCAAACTAGCGATGAGTTCTTCTTCTCCCTCGACTCCAGCATCGTCAAAGAGTTCCCTGAAATAGTCCATGGCTTCAATTTGGTCAGCCTGAGGCAGTTTTTTGAGATAGAGTTCTAGCTGAGTCAGGTATTCAGTTCTTGTCATGGCGGATACTCCCTTCTATGATGCCATTAATGGTGTCTGTATAGAGTGCCCATTCATCTTTTAGGGTCACGAGCTGTTCTATACCACCATTTGTCAAGGAGTAGTATTTGCGCATGCGACCTTGGAACTCTCTAGAATAGGTTGTCAGAAAGCTATTGCCCTCCAATTTTTTTAGGATAGGATAGAGTGTAGATTCTTTGATATTAGCGATCAGCTTAATGGTTTGGCTAATCTCATAACCATAAGAATCATCCTGCTCCAGTACGGCCAAGATGAGAAATTCAATCAAGGCAGAGGATGTTGGAAAGTACATGGGGAACCTCCTTTTCTAATGTGTAAGATTTTTATATATAATTTTTCTACACATACATTGTACATCTAAAAGAAAGCCCTGTCAAGAGAAATGTGTAAAATTTTTATATATAAAAAACTTCTAGCCGAAACTAGAAGTTTAGAGGATTTTATCGGCTCTATCCACTGTAAAGAGGGCCACAGTCATCAGGATATCGACGAGCAAGAGGGCAGCTACAGCTGGCACCCAAGAGTGGAAAAGGTCAAAACTGTAACCAAAGAGGGTTGGCCCAAAGGCTGCTAGGATATAGCCTCCTGTTTGAGATAAACCAGACAATTGGGCTGTCTTTTCAGGAGCGCTTGTCTTGAGTGAAAAATTGACCATGAGATAAGGGAAGAGGGCACTGGTTGCGGTTCCGATGAGGAGATGGATGGCAAGCCAGTAAAAGAAATTACCGATTGGGAAAAAGAGCATGGAAATACCGACCACACCAGCTAGTGAAACCAGAGTGAGCATGAGCTGACGGTTACGAGTAGATAAACTGGTTGTCAGGCTTGGGATGGTCATTGAAAAAGGAATGCTAATCAGAGAGAAGATAGAGGTCAGCAAGCCAGCTTCGTGACTGGATAGGCCTGCATGGATAGCCATGGTAGGTAGCCAGGTCATAGCAGTGTAAAAGAGCAAGGATTGAAAACCTGCAAAGACAATAACTGCCCAGACCTGTTTATTATGCATGACCTTTGCTTTGCTTTTTTGTTTGGTTTGTGGAGCCAGTCTGTGATTGTAACGGTGATTAGGCAACCAGACCAAAAAAGTTGCTAGACAGAGCAGGGTGAGGAGGATGATAAGTCCTTTCCAAGAACTGGCTTGTGTAATAGGCACAGCCAGATAGGAAGCCAGAGCCGTCGCAATCCCCATAGAGGTTACATATAAGGTGGTCAGAAAACCAATCTTCTTTGGTTGATTGGCTTGGATAAGACTAGGAAGCAGAACATTAATGACTGCGATACTTGCCCCAACCATCAAGGTTCCTAGATAGAGGAGGGGTAGACTGATTAGTCGAATCAGAGAACCGATAGTCAAGAAGAAAAGGCTATAGGTGAAGAGATGCTCCAAGCCGATTTTCTGAGCCAGTCGGGTAGAAAAGAGTGAGAAGAGGGTAAACATGAGGAGAGGAAGGCTGGTCAAGACACCAAGCGAACTAACTTCTACTCCCAACCCTTGCGAAATATCTCCCAAAATAATGGGTAAAACAGTAAAAGGAGTCCGTAAGGAAACACCAATCAGGATAATACCTGGAACAAAAAAGAGTGATTGCTTTTTCATATAATACCTCTTCTATCTGATTTTAATAACAGCTTATTTTAAGGCTTTTTCCCCTATAATGTCAAGTAAGGTTTTGGGCTTTCAAGATAAAAATGGGAAAGTCTTGAAAATTATGATAAAATAGTGGAAGGAAATCTATACATTGGAGAAAAACTGTGTCTGAAAAGCAAAAAATCAGCGTATTGATGTCGGTCTATATCAAGGAAAATCCGACATTTTTAAAGGATGCTATTGAGAGTGTTCAAAATCAGACCCTGAAACCGAGCGAATTGGTTCTGGTTGAGGATGGGCCTTTGACACCTGAGCTCTATCAGGTATTAGACCAGGTTGAAGCTGAGTCTGATATTCCAGTGAAACGCTATCCTCTTGAGCAGAATCAAGGTTTGGGTCTGGCTCTTCGACAGGGTGTTTTGCAGTGTCAGTACGACATCATCGCTCGTATGGATACGGATGATATAGCTGTTCCAGACCGTTTTGAGAAACAGGTTCAGCTAATGGAGAAGGAGAAGCTCGACCTATTAGGTGGACATATTGCAGAGTTTATTGACAATCCTGATGAGATTGTTTCTTACCGTCGTGTTCCAACCCAGCATGCAGATATTGTAGCTTATCAAAGGATGAGAAGTGCCTTTAACCACATGACTGTCATGTTCAAGAAGGACATGGTTCTCAAGGCAGGCAACTATGAGGATGGCCTTTATATGGAGGATGACCTCCTCTGGCTCAATATGATTGCTGCAGGAGCTAAGACTGGAAATCTGGATCAAATCTTGTGTAAGGTTCGTGTTGGAGCAGGAATGTTTGAGCGTCGTGGGGGACTGCGTTATCTCAAACTCTATCGTCAAGCTCGTCAGCGCATGCTGAAGCGAGGACAAATTTCTTACATGGAATATGCCAAGAGTGTTGCCATTCAGATGGTTGTTGCCCTTTGTCCCGGATTTGTCCGACAGTTTATTTTTATGAAACTGTTACGAAAAAGCAAGTAAAAGATTGTAGCAAATCGTAAACTAGAGAAAAAGTGTTATAATAACAATATAACTATTCAGTTCTTTTAAGGAGGAGTAAATTTCTATGAATAAAAAACTCACAGATTATGTGATTGATCTGGTGGAAATTTTAAATAAACAACAAAAACAGGTTTTCTGGGGAATATTTGATATTTTGAGTATGGTGGTTTCCATCATTGTATCTTATATTTTATTCTACGGCTTGATTAATCCAGCACCTGTTGACTACATTATCTATACGAGTTTGGCCTTCCTGTTCTATCAATTGATGATTGGATTTTGGGGGTTGAACGCTAGTATTAGTCGTTACAGCAAGATTACGGATTTCATGAAAATCTTTTTTGGTGTGACTGCTAGCAGTATCTTGTCATATAGTATCTGCTATGCCTTCTTGCCTCTCTTCTCCATCCGTTTTATCGTGCTCTTTATCTTGTTGAGTACTTTCTTAATTTTATTGCCACGGATTACTTGGCAGTTAATCTACTCTAAACGCAAAAAGGGAAGTGGTGATGGAGAACACCGTCGGACCTTCTTAATTGGTGCCGGTGATGGTGGAGCTCTCTTTATGGATAGTTACCAACATCCAACTAGTGAATTAGAACTTGTCGGTATTTTGGATAAGGATGCGAAGAAAAAGGGCCAAAAACTTGGCGGAATCCCTGTTTTGGGTTCATATGATGATCTGCCTGAATTAGCCAAACGCCATCAAATCGAGCGTGTTATCGTTGCGATTCCGTCGCTTGACCCGTCAGAATATGAACGTATCTTACAGATGTGTAATAAGCTGGGTGTCAAATGTTACAAGATGCCTAAGGTTGAAACCGTTGTTCAGGGACTTCACCAAGCAGGTACTGGCTTCCAGAAGATTGATATCACAGACCTTTTGGGACGTCAGGAAATTCGTCTTGATGAATCGCGTCTGGGCGCAGAACTGACAGGTAAGACAATCTTGGTTACAGGTGCTGGTGGCTCAATCGGTTCTGAAATCTGTCGCCAAGTTAGTCGTTTCAATCCTGAACGCATCGTTTTGCTCGGTCATGGGGAAAATTCAATCTACCTTGTTTATCATGAATTGATTCGCAAGTTCCAAGGGATTGATTATGTACCAGTTATTGCCGATATTCAAGACTATGACCGTTTGTTGCAAGTCTTTGAGCAGTACAAGCCAGCTATTGTTTATCATGCGGCAGCCCACAAGCACGTTCCTATGATGGAGCGCAATCCAAAAGAAGCCTTCAAAAACAATATTCGTGGAACTTATAATGTTGCTAAGGCTGTTGATGAAGCTAAAGTACCTAAGATGGTTATGATTTCGACAGATAAGGCGGTTAATCCACCAAATGTTATGGGAGCAACCAAGCGCGTGGCTGAGTTGATTGTTACTGGCTTTAACCAACGTAGCCAGTCGACCTACTGTGCAGTTCGTTTTGGGAATGTTCTTGGTAGCCGTGGTAGTGTTATTCCAGTCTTTGAACGTCAGATTGCTGAAGGTGGTCCTGTAACGGTGACAGACTTCCGTATGACCCGTTACTTTATGACTATTCCAGAAGCTAGCCGTTTGGTTATCCATGCTGGCGCTTATGCCAAAGATGGGGAAGTCTTTATCCTTGATATGGGCAAACCAGTCAAGATTTATGACTTGGCCAAGAAAATGGTCCTTCTAAGTGGACACACTGAGAGCGAAATTCCAATTGTTGAAGTTGGAATCCGTCCAGGTGAAAAACTCTACGAAGAACTCTTGGTATCAACCGAATTGGTTGATAACCAAGTTATGGATAAGATTTTTGTTGGTAAGGTTAATGTCATGCCTCTAGAAGCCATCGATCAAAAGATTGAAGAGTTCCGCACTCTTAGTGGAGATGAGTTGAAGCAAGCTATTATCGCCTTTGCCAATCAAACAACCCACGTTGAATAAAAAAGAAAACGCATATTATCAGGTCTTGAACCTTGGTAATATGCGTTTTGTTATGTAGAGATTTGCTCCATTTTCTTCTGAAATGGGGTTGTCGCCCAGTCTATGTTATTGAAAATACTCCAAAACTTCTATGGGTTTGTGAGCGATATAATCAGGCTGATAGTTTAGTAGATCTGCTTGCTCTCCAAATCCCCAAGTGACGGCTAATTTCTGAATGCCTGTTTCTTGAGCTCCCAGCATATCAAACTTGGTATCTCCGATGATGATGGCTTGTTCTGGTTCTAGTTGATGTGCCTGCAAGGCTTGGCGAATGACATCTGCCTTATGAGGTGCTTCAGGGCTGGAACCATAAATGCCATCAAAGAAATGATAGATTCCCAAATTTTTAGTCATATCTTGAGCAGTTGGAGTATTTTTTGTCGTGGTGATATAGAGTGGATAACTGCTCGATAACTTCTCAAGCAAGTCTAGAATCTGAGGAAAGAGTTGAGCTTCATGGATGCCTTTTACTTCGTAGTAAGAACGGTATATCTGCACGGCTTCAGAGATTTGGTCTTTGGGAAGGCAGGTCGCAAAACTACTTTCAAGAGGCGGCCCCATAAAACCACGAATAGTTTTGGCATCAGGGCTAGGCACTCCCAGCTCCTTAAAGGTATGGGTAAAGGCATTGTGAATCCCGATAGAGCTGTCAACGAGGGTTCCATCTAGATCGAAAAAGATGGCTGTGATAGAGGTCATGGTTTCTCCTATTTGATAAGCTTATTCTCCGAAAATTTCTTTTTGGAGGCGACGACCAGTAGGGGTGGCAGCGAGTCCACCTTCAGCTGTTTCACGAAAGGCAGTTGGCATGCTTGACCCCACTTGGTACATGGCATCGATAACCTCATCCACAGGGATTTTAGATTTGATACCTGCCAGGGCCATGTCTGCTGCGATGAAGGCAAAGCTAGCTCCCATAGCATTGCGCTTGACGCAGGGAACTTCGACCAAGCCGGCAACAGGGTCACAGATGAGGCCTAGCATATTTTTAATGACAAAGGCAATGGCCTGACTGGCCTGATAAGGTGTCCCACCTGCAGCCAGAGTCAAGGCTGCAGCACTCATAGCAGAGGCCGAACCAACCTCGGCCTGACAGCCACCTTCAGCACCTGAGATAGAGGCATTGTTTGCGATGACTAGTCCAAAGGCACCGGCAGCAAAGAGGAAATCCAGCTGTTGCTCGTGGCTGAGGTCTAATTTTTCAATAGCAGCTGTTAGAACTGAGGGCAGACAGCCAGCACTTCCTGCGGTAGGAGTGGCACAAACCAAGCCCATTTTGGCATTGTGTTCATTGACTGCGATAGCATTTCGGGCAGCAGAGAGAATCGTATAATCTGATAGAGTTTTTCCGTTTTTGATGTAGTGATCCAATTTGGCAGCATCTCCACCTGTCAGGCCACTACGAGATTTATTTTCATTGAGGCCAAGTTGGACAGAGGCTTTCATGACTTCCAGATTGCGTTCCATGAGAAGGAGGACTTCTTCACGTTCGCGACCGGTCAATTCAAACTCTGTTGTAATCATGAGTTCTGCGACATTTCCTTGAAAGTCCAGATTTGCTTGCTCGACCAATTCTTTGATAGAATAAAACATGCTTCCTCCTATTTAAAGAAATTGACATTGTGGAGATGAGGGATTTTTCGAATTTCTTCGATGGCCTCATCACAGTTGCGACTGTCAACTTCGATAATCATAATAGCTTTTTCACCAGCTTTTTCACGAGTAACATTCATCTGGGCGATATTGATACCATAGCGTGAAAGAGCCTCTGTTACGAGGGCAATCATACCTGGAATATCTTGATGAACAATGATGATAGTCGGTGTATTCATATTGAGAGAGACGGCAAAGCCATTGAGTTCCGTTACCTGAATATTCCCGCCACCGATAGAAATACCAGTCACGCTGATGGTCTTGTGGGCATTTTTAACGGTAATTTTAGTGGTATTAGGGTGAGGGGCATTGCTGTCTTTCTGAATGGTCCAGACAATCTTGATACCGCGCTTGTGGGCAATTTCCAGACTATTTGGGATTTCAGGATCATCTGTATCCATGCCCAAAATACCTGCAACAAGGGCTAGGTCTGTCCCGTGACCACGATAGGTCTTGGCAAATGAGTTAAATAGTTGGAATTCGACTTCTGTCGGAGTATCATCAAAAATGGAAGAGACAATCTTTCCAATACGAACAGCACCAGCGGTATGACTACTAGATGGGCCAATCATAACTGGTCCGATGATATCAAAGACAGATTGAAAACGAAGTGATTTCATCAGTTTCCCCTTATAAAAATTCTTATCTCTATTATATCAAAGAATGGGTGTCTTGACTTTAATTGTGGATGAAAACCTTTTTAGTACTACAAACAGCATAAAAAAGCATCTTTTGTGACAAAAAATAGCTTGTTTAGGGGAATAAAAAATAATTTTGTAATATTTCTACATAAAAGTGTCAAGAAACGGTAATATTTAAAGGGTATGATAGAACTATAGAAAGAAGGAGAATTTTCAAATATGAAATCAACAACTAAAAAGATTAAAACAACTCTTGCAGGAGTAGCTGCCTTGTTTGCAGTATTTGCTCCATCATTTGTATCTGCTCAAGAATCATCAACTTACACTGTTAAAGAAGGTGATACACTTTCAGAAATCGCTGAAACTCACAACACAACTGTTGAGAAATTGGCAGAAAACAACCACATCGACAACGTTCATTTGATTTATGTTGGTCAAGAGTTGGTTATCGATGGTCCTGTAGCACCTGTTGCAACACCAGCGCCAGCTACTTATGCGGCATCAGCTGCTCAAGATGAAACTGTTTCAGCTCCAGTAGCAGAAACTACAGAAGTAGTAGAAGAAGCAGCACCATCTGCAAGCGCTCCAGTAGCAGAAGAAACTGTTGCTGCAGCAGAAACTTCAGCACCAGCTGCAACTGTAAGTGGATCTGAAGCAGAAGCTAAAGAATGGATTGCACAAAAAGAATCAGGTGGTAGCTATACAGCTACAAACGGCCAATACATTGGACGTTACCAATTGACAGATTCATACTTGAACGGTGACTACTCAGCTGAAAACCAAGAACGTGTAGCAGATGCTTACGTTGCAGGACGTTACGGTTCATGGTCAGCTGCTAAAAACTTCTGGCTTAACAACGGCTGGTATTAAGAAATAGAAAAAGAGCCTTTGATGGCTCTTTTTGTGTGCTTTTATTTGACAAAAGACAATTTTTAAATAGTAGTAATAACAGATTGCTTACGGCTGACGAGATTCTGGAGTTTCTCCAGCTGAATTAGTGCGATTATTACTGTTAGCATCGGGAACTTCAGCATTATTACTATTATTATTGGTATTCGTATCTCCTTGGGCTCCTGCAGTATCAGTAACTTGATCTCGTGTATTGACAGCAGTGTTTCCCCCACTTCTAGCACTATCAGATGAATATTGCTCGCTTGCAGGTGCTTGTGAATTATATCTGTTCCTATTTGACTCAGTATAGTTTGGAGTGTAGCTACCTCCTTCTGAAGAATAGCTTTCTCTTCCCTCAACGTTACTAGTCGTTTCTGTTTCTTTTTTATTAGACTTTTGTTCTTCTTCTTTTTTGGTCAAGACTTCAGCTTGCTTTTGGAATTTTGAAATCAGTTCTTGAATGGGTTTTATTTTTTCATCAATAGTAGCTTGTTCGCTTGTGGAGTTGACACTTTTAATAATTTCTAGTATTTTTTGTAAGGAAGTGATGGCTGTTTCAAGTGCTTGTTTATCTTCAAACTGGCTATCGGATTCCTTTATATCCAATTTTAAAGCTTTTTCAGTATAATGATTAGTGATTTTATCGGCCGTAGAAGTAAGAAAATCTGTTAATGTCTTTTTGCCTTCGTCAGTGGTAGGCTTTAATTCTTGAATTTTTTTCCAATCCTCTATAATCGTTTCAGAATCAATATTGAAGTTTTTAATAGCATTTTTTACTTGTTCGACATCTTGTCCATTCTTATGTTGTTTGCTGAGAGCGATGTTCCCTCTCTCTGCTTGGATATGTTCTTGATGAATGACTAAACCTATTAAAAGTCCAAGCCCTACAACAATAATGATAGTAAAAATAGTATTTTTTGATGTTAGAATATCTTTGTAGTTTTTCACAATCGTACTACGTACATGGATGGTAGTATCTTAAAGGGATCATGTACGACTTCCTCCTCATTACAGTATATCATTTTTAGCTTATTTTATAAATAAGTTTATAAGTAGAATCGAGATTTAACTATTCATTGCCCTTTTTGTAATTATATTTTTGTTTCTATCAAATAGAATGTCAGATTATCAGCCTCTTTCTTGTCTTCTCTAACCAAGCATGTTATAATGAATACTGCTCAAGCGACCTTCAATCGTTAAAGCACACACGACCTTCAATCGTGAATAAACGAATAGATGGGAGACTTACCATGAGTGATAACTCTAAAACACGTGTTGTCGTGGGGATGAGTGGTGGTGTTGATTCGTCGGTGACGGCTCTTCTTCTCAAGGAGCAGGGCTACGATGTGATCGGTATCTTCATGAAGAACTGGGACGACACAGATGAAAACGGCGTCTGTACGGCGACTGAAGATTATAAGGATGTGGCTGCGGTGGCAGACCAGATTGACATTCCTTACTACTCTGTCAATTTTGAAAAAGAGTACTGGGACCGCGTTTTTGAGTATTTCCTAGCGGAATACCGTGCAGGACGTACGCCAAATCCAGATGTTATGTGTAACAAGGAAATCAAGTTTAAGGCCTTTTTGGACTATGCCATGACCCTGGGTGCAGACTATGTGGCGACTGGGCATTATGCTCGAGTAGCGCGTGATGAGGATGGCATCGTTCACATGCTTCGTGGTGTGGATAATGGCAAGGATCAGACCTATTTCCTCAGCCAACTGTCGCAAGAACAACTTCAAAAAACCATGTTCCCACTGGGACATTTGGAAAAGCCTGAAGTTCGCAGACTAGCAGAAGAAGCAGGACTTGCGACTGCTAAGAAGAAAGACTCGACAGGGATTTGCTTTATCGGAGAAAAGAACTTTAAAAACTTTCTCAGCAACTACCTTCCAGCTCAGCCAGGCCGCATGATGACTGTGGATGGTCGCGATATGGGCGAGCATGCAGGTCTTATGTATTATACGATTGGTCAGCGTGGCGGGCTTGGTATCGGTGGACAACACGGTGGAGATAATGCTCCTTGGTTCGTTGTCGGAAAAGACCTAAGCAAGAATATCCTCTATGTCGGCCAAGGTTTCTACCATGATTCGCTCATGTCAACCAGCCTAGAGGCCAGTCAAGTCCACTTTACTCGTGACATGCCAGAGGAGTTTACGCTCGAATGTACGGCTAAATTCCGCTACCGTCAGCCTGATTCTAAGGTGACCGTCCATGTCAAAGGAGATAAGGCAGAGGTTATCTTTGCAGAACCGCAACGCGCCATCACACCAGGACAGGCAGTTGTCTTTTACGATGGCGAAGAGTGTCTCGGTGGTGGTTTGATTGACAATGCTTACCGGGATGGACAAGTTTGTCAGTACATTTAGATTGACAAATTTTCTCAATTTGCTACAATAATAAGAGCAATAGAAATGATGGTCAAAGCTCATGGATGTTGCAGGCTTTTTTGTCCTGCACTTCTTTGGAGTTTTGACTGTTTTTGTGTCGTTTAAGGGAAAGGACAAGAATGACTCAGCAAGACTTTCGGACAAAAGTAGGAAATACAGTTTTTGGTGTTCGGGCGACAGCCTTGATTCTCCAAAATCGCAAGCTCCTAGTTACCAAAGATAAGGGCAAGTATTACACTATCGGCGGTGCGATTCAAGTCAATGAAAGCACGGAAGACGCGGTAGTCCGTGAAGTGAGGGAAGAACTGGGTGTCGAAGCCCAAGCTGGGCAACTAGCTTTTGTGGTTGAAAATCGTTTTGAACAGGACGATGTTTCCTATCACAATATCGAGTTTCATTATCTAGTGGACTTGCTTGAAGATGCCCCATTGACCATGCAGGAAGATGAGAAAAGGCAACCCTGTGAATGGATTGATATAGACAAGCTTGAGGGTATCAATCTAGTCCCAGCCTTTTTGAAAACAGCCCTGCCAGATTGGGACGGCCAACTAAGACACATCCATCTTGAGGAATAGGAGAGAAAATAATGGTTAAGCTTATTGCCCATGTACTTGTTCATAGTGGTGATGATTATTTGCTCATTCAGCGTTCGGAAATTAAAAGAGGACAACCCAATGTTTATCCAACTTACTGGGATATTCCTGGTGGCGGGGTTGAAAAGGGTGAAATTCCGCGAGATGGAGCTCTTAGAGAATGTATTGAAGAAGCGGGAGTTAGGCTAGATAGCAGTTTGCTCAAACTTCTTCACGAAGATAGTCAACTGGATACCTCTAAGGATACTGTCTTTACTCGCTTAGTTTATAAAGCAGAGTGGGTTGGGGAGAAGCCAATTATCAGATTAGATCCTGAAGAGCATACGCACTTTAAATGGGTTACTATGGCTCAAGCTCTAGAGGAGGAGAAGTTAGTTCCTTATTTACGAGAAATTTTTGAAAGGTTAAGAAATGACATATAATTTTACTGAAGAATACGATATTATTGTAATTGGTGCGGGACACGCTGGGGTAGAAGCATCCCTAGCAGCCAGCCGTATGGGTTGTAAGGTCTTGCTTGCGACTATCAACATTGAAATGCTGGCTTTCATGCCTTGTAATCCCTCTATCGGAGGTTCTGCCAAGGGGATTGTCGTACGTGAGGTCGATGCCCTCGGTGGTGAAATGGCCAAAACCATTGATAAGACTTACATCCAGATGAAGATGCTCAACACAGGGAAGGGGCCAGCTGTCCGTGCCCTTCGTGCGCAGGCTGACAAGGAACTTTACTCTAAGGAAATGCGCAAGACAGTTGAAAACCAAGAAAATCTGACCCTTCGTCAGACCATGATTGATGAGATTTTGGTCGAAGATGGCAAGGTTGTCGGTGTCCGTACAGCTACCCATCAAGAGTATGCTGCTAAGGCTGTTATCGTGACGACAGGGACGGCTCTACGTGGGGAAATTATCATTGGAGACCTTAAGTATTCATCAGGTCCTAACCACAGCTTGGCTTCTATTAACCTTGCTGATAACCTTAAGGAATTAGGACTCGAAATTGGTCGTTTCAAGACAGGAACGCCTCCACGTGTCAAGGCTTCTTCTATCAACTACGATGTGACAGAGATTCAGCCAGGGGACGAAGCGCCTAATCACTTCTCATACACTTCACGTGATGAGGATTATGTCAAAGATCAAGTGCCATGCTGGTTGACCTATACCAATGTTACCAGTCATGAAATTATCCAAAATAACCTCCACCGTGCGCCTATGTTTACAGGTGTGGTCAAGGGAGTGGGGCCTCGTTACTGCCCATCGATTGAGGACAAGATTGTGCGCTTTGCGGACAAGGAACGCCACCAACTCTTCCTTGAGCCAGAAGGGCGCAATACAGAGGAAGTTTATGTCCAAGGACTTTCAACCAGTCTGCCTGAGGATGTCCAACGTGACTTGGTTCATTCCATCAAAGGTTTGGAAAATGCTGAGATGATGCGAACTGGTTATGCCATTGAGTATGACATGGTCTTGCCTCATCAATTGCGTGCAACGCTTGAAACCAAAAAAATCTCAGGCCTCTTCACTGCTGGTCAGACAAATGGAACGTCAGGTTACGAAGAAGCTGCTGGTCAAGGGATTATCGCGGGTATCAATGCGGCTCTGAAAATCCAAGGCAAGCCTGAATTGATTTTGAAGCGTAGTGACGGTTATATCGGGGTCATGATTGATGACTTGGTGACCAAGGGAACTATTGAACCCTACCGTCTCTTGACCAGTCGTGCTGAGTACCGTCTCATCCTCCGTCATGACAATGCCGATATGCGTTTGACTGAGATGGGCCGTGAGATTGGTCTTGTGGATGATGAACGCTGGGCTCGCTTTGAAATTAAGAAAAATCAATTTGAAAATGAGATGAAGCGCCTAGATAGTATCAAACTCAAGCCAGTCAAGGAAACAAATGCCAAGGTTGAGGAGATGGGCTTTAAACCGTTGACCGATGCAGTGACAGCCAAGGAATTCCTTCGCCGTCCAGAAGTTTCTTACCAAGATGTGGTAGCCTTCATCGGACCAGCTGCAGAAGACTTGGATGACAAGATTATCGAATTGATTGAAACAGAAATCAAATACGAAGGCTATATTTCCAAAGCCATGGATCAGGTTGCCAAGATGAAACGCATGGAAGAAAAACGCATTCCAGCCAATATTGACTGGGATGACATTGATTCTATTGCAACCGAAGCCCGTCAGAAGTTCAAACTCATCAATCCAGAAACCATCGGTCAAGCCAGCCGTATTTCGGGAGTAAACCCAGCAGATATTTCTATTTTGATGGTGTATCTTGAAGGTAAAAATCGTAGTATTTCTAAAACTCTTCAAAAATCAAAATGATACGTCGTCGGCTTCGGCTCACCTAACTCAAGTTATGCTTTCGCCTAGCCTTCTAGTCTGATTTCGATTTTTATTGAGTTTTAATCTCAAAAGAAAGCATAGAGAAAAACAGCTCCGAAGACGGAGCTGTTTTGTTGACTTGTACTCAATGAAAATCAAAGAGCAAACTAGGAAGCTAGCCGAAGACTGTACTTGAGTACGGCAAGGCGAAGCTGACGTGGTTTGAATTTGATTTTCGAAGAGTATTATTCTTCATCTGGTGTGAGAATCATAGGGATGATGATCGGTTCACGTTCTGTATTTTCATAAAGGAAGGGGCGAATAGCGTTGACAATGGCACCATTGACAGATTGCACGCTAGCATCCTTGTTTTTCAGTGCGATACGAATGGCATTGAAGAGGATGCGTTGGCTTTGGCGAATCAAGTCGCCAGACTCTCTCATGTAGACAAAGCCTCGACTGAGGATGTCTGGACCAGATAGAATCATCTGCGATTTGAAGTCAACAGTTGCGACTGCCAGAACGACACCGTCTTCAGATAGATCACGACGATCTTTGAGGACAGCTGCGCCGATTTCACCGATACGATTTCCATCGACATAGATGTCTTGGGCGTTGAAATGACCTGCAATACGAGCTGAGTTAGCAGTAAGGGCAAGCACATCACCATTGCTCATGATAAAGATATTGTCCTTCTCAACACCAGTATCCACCGCAAGTCCAGCATGGACTTTTTGCATGCGGTATTCACCGTGAACAGGCATGAAGTATTTTGGCTTAATCAAGCGGAGCATAAGTTTTTGCTCTTGTTGGCCACCGTGTCCAGATGTATGGATATTGTTAACCTTACCGTGGATAACTTCGACACCAGCTTCTGAAATGATGTTAATCAGCTTGTTGACGCTAGTAGTGTTTCCAGGGATTGGGCTAGAAGAGAAGATGACAGTATCTCCGGGTTGGAGTTGCACCTGACGGTGGGTTCCGTTGGCGATACGAGAGAGGGCTGCCATCGGCTCGCCCTGACTACCTGTACAGAGGATCAGAACCTCGCCTGCAGGGTAGTCTTTGATTTCATTTGGCTCGATAAAGGTTCCCTTAGGAGCTTTGATGTAACCAAGGTCAATTCCGTTGACAATGGCCTTTTCCATAGAGCGACCAAAGACCGCAATCTTGCGTCCAGTCTTTACAGCAGCTTCAGTTGCTTGCTGGAGACGGAAGATATTTGAGGCAAAGGATGCAAAGATGATACGTCCTTCAATGCCTTGGATAATCTTCATGATGGACTGGCCAACGACTTTTTCAGAGTTGGTAAAGGTTGGAATTTCTGCATTTGTCGAGTCAGACAGGAGACAGAGTACACCGTCTTCACCAAGAGCTGCCATACGGTGCAAATCTGCTGGTTCACCAACTGGTGTTAAGTCAAACTTGAAGTCACCCGTACAGACAATTTTCCCTTGAGGAGTATGAATGACAATCCCCAAAGGCTCTGGAATAGAGTGAGTAGTTCTAAAGAAAGTTGCCTTGAGATTTTTAAAGGTCAACTCAGTGTTGTGGTTGATTTCGTAAAGTTTGGCGTTGCGCAGGAGGCCGTGTTCTTCGAGTTTTCCACGGATCAAAGCCAAGGCAAGCGGTCCAGCATAGATAGGGACATTTGCTTGCTTGAGCAGGAATGGAATCCCACCGATGTGGTCCTCGTGTCCGTGTGTAATCAAAACAGCCTTGACGCGGTCGATATTGTCTACGATATAAGAGTAATCAGGAATGACGTAGTCGATACCCAGCAAGTCATCTTCTGGGAATTTAATCCCAGCATCGACGATGATAATCTCATCTTGGTATTCAATCCCGTATGTATTTTTCCCGATTTCTCCCAGACCACCGATGGCAAAAACGCCGACTTCTTCAGGTTTAAGAGTATAGGCCATATTAGAACTCCGTGATTTCGAAGGCGCCAGTTTCTTTTTCGTAATCTAGCAATTTGTCAGACAAGAGTTCGATATACTCGATATTGTACTCTGGGCGATTTTCTTCGACAAGTTGGCGAGCAGCGATGCGTCCCTCAAGTTCTGAGCTGGCATCGATGTCTAGGTAAAGTGCGCGTGTTGTTTCACGACGTGGGCTACGTTCTTTTGTTTCTTGATAAAAAACTTTGTAAATCATATAGTTCCTTTCTATTTACAGGTCAGCTTATTCCAAACTTTTAGCATAGATTTGCTTGATTTCATTCCATTTTGTGTCTAGATTGACCTTGATTCGTTACAATTATTTCAATTATACCACAAAATGAAAGATTAGTAAAAGGCCGAAATGAAGAAAGTCACAGGACGATTTCTTTGGTAATCGTTTGCAAAAATAAAGAAAATATGTTATTTTGAAAATGGAAGTGGAATTTATCGTTTGTCTTAATTCACTATAGATTTTAAGTAAAGGAGGTTGCCCTATGTATAACTTATTTGCTTTTGCTATCGGAGCTCGCTTGGTAGCTTTTATTGTTTTTGTTGCTTGCGTTTATGCGGGGAATCTTCTATTTGCCAAACTGGAACGACGACAAACCAAGTTCTTGTGGAAAATTACCTTTGTGACTATCTACTCGCTTTTTCTCCTCCTCGTAACCTATGTCGTTTGGTTTGTATTTTACTTTGGATTAAATGCTTAGATGCCCTGCTCATGCTGGGGCATTTTTGTTTGGGGATAAAGAAAATTCCCATGTGCCAGCTTTTGTAGTATAATAGTAAGCAGACAAAAAGATAGGAATGTGTTATGAAAGTATTAGCTTTTGATACGTCCAGCAAGGCTCTTTCTCTCGCCATTTTAGAGGACAAGCAGGTTCTTGCCGAGACGACGATTAATATTAAGAAAAATCACAGTATTACCCTTATGCCTGCCATCGATTTTTTGATGGAAAGTTTAGATTGGACACCCAAGGATTTGGACCGAATCGTGGTAGCTGAAGGGCCTGGTAGCTACACAGGATTGCGAATTGCGGTAGCAACTGCCAAGACGCTTGCTCATACTCTGAACATCGAGTTGGTTGGTATGTCTAGCCTCTTGGCTCTGGTGCCCTACCAGCAAGAAGGCTTGTTTATTCCTTTGATGGATGCGCGTCGCAACAATGTGTATGCAGGGTTTTATGAAAATGCCCAGCCTGTCATGCCAGAAGCGCACCTGCCTTTTGAGCGAGTGATTGAGTTAATCAAGGGTGCTAGTCAGGTAACCTTTGTCGGAGAAGTTGGCCCCTTTGTTGAGCAGATTCAAGAACACTTGCCAAGGACTAATTACAAAGAAACCTTGCCTAATGCAGCCAATCTTGCTCTTTTGGCTTGGGACAAGGAAGCAGACTCCTTGCATGACTTTGTGCCGAATTACCTCAAGCGTGTTGAGGCTGAGGAAAACTGGCTCAAGAACCACACCGAGTCTGGCGAGTCTTACATTAAACGCCTATGATAGAAATCAAACGAATCAAACAGCAACCTGACTTGACTCAAGCCATCTACGCAGTCATGGCAGCTGTTTACCCAGTCAGTCCTTGGACGCTGGAACAAATCCAAGCAGATCTGTCCCAAGGCCAGACTTGGTATGCTCTGGCTTATGATGGGGCAGAAGTGATTGGCTTTCTAGCTGTGCAGGAAAATATCTTTGAGGCAGAAGTCCTGCAAATCGCTGTCAAAGGAGCTTATCAGGGTCAGGGAATTGCGTCAGCCTTGTTTGCAACATTGCCGACAGACAAGGAGATTTTCCTCGAAGTCAGAAGGTCAAATCATCGAGCGCAAGCATTTTACAAGAAAGAAAAGATGGCGGTCATCGCTGAGCGAAAGGCCTACTACCATGATCCAGTCGAGGACGCCATCATCATGAAGAGAGAAATAGATGAAGGATAGATATATTTTAGCATTTGAGACATCCTGTGATGAGACCAGTGTTGCCGTCTTGAAAAACGACGATGAGCTCTTGTCCAATGTCATTGCTAGTCAAATTGAGAGTCACAAACGTTTTGGGGGCGTAGTGCCTGAAGTAGCCAGTCGTCACCATGTCGAGGTCATTACAGCCTGTATCGAGGAGGCACTAGCAGAAGCAGGGATTACCGAAGACGATGTAACAGCTGTGGCGGTTACCTATGGACCGGGCTTGGTTGGAGCCTTGCTAGTTGGCTTGTCAGCTGCTAAGGCCTTTGCTTGGGCACATGGACTTCCACTTATCCCTGTTAACCACATGGCTGGTCACCTCATGGCAGCTCAGAGCGTGGAGCCTTTGGAGTTTCCCTTACTAGCCCTCTTGGTCAGCGGTGGACACACAGAGTTGGTTTATGTTTCGGAGGCTGGTGATTACAAGATTGTTGGAGAAACGAGAGATGACGCGGTTGGTGAGGCTTATGATAAGGTCGGTCGTGTCATGGGCTTGACCTATCCTGCAGGTCGTGAGATTGATGAGCTAGCTCATCAGGGACAGGATATTTATGATTTTCCTCGTGCCATGATTAAGGAAGATAATCTGGAGTTTTCATTCTCAGGTTTGAAATCGGCCTTTATCAATCTTCACCACAATGCCGAGCAAAAGGGAGAAAATCTATCCACAGAAGATTTGTGTGCTTCCTTCCAAGCAGCTGTCTTGGATATTCTTATGGCCAAAACCAAGAAGGCTTTGGAGAAATATCCTGTTAAAACCCTTGTCGTGGCAGGTGGTGTGGCAGCCAATAAAGGTCTCAGAGAACGCCTAGCGGCTGAAATCACTGACGTCAAGGTCATCATTCCACCTCTGCGCCTCTGCGGAGACAATGCAGGAATGATTGCCTATGCTAGCGTCAGCGAGTGGAACAAAGAAAACTTTGCAAACTTGGACCTCAATGCCAAACCAAGTCTTGCTTTTGATACGATGGAATAAAGAGTCAGCTTAGGGCTGGCTTTTTTGCTCTCTTAAATGTCAGAATATTTTGACAAATAATTGTGAATAATGATATACTATATAAAAAATAGGAGGTGGTGAGATGATTGAGAGAATGGAGTTGGGAGAATTTTACAAGGAATTACGTTTGGCGAGAAAGCTCAAGCAGTCAGATGTGGCTTGTGCTGGTCTAACAGCCTCTCAGTTGTCCAAGTTTGAACTAGGGCAGTCTATGCTATCTGCGGATAAGTTGATCCTAGCCATCCAAGGGATCAATATGAATTTTGATGAGTTTGGTCATAAGCTAAACAATTATCAAGAATCCCTACATATGCAGATTGGTAGAAAGGTTGTGGATCGCTTTGCCCACCAAGATATAGCTGGTTTAGAGCAACTGTTGGAGGAAGTCGAGCAAGAACAGATGGCAGAGACCTATCGTCGTTTGAATGCCATTGTAATTAAAAACGCACTCCATTCCTTAAATAAGAACTATCCATTAGTAAAAGAAGATAGCGAGTTTTTGACTATCTATCTCTATGCTATTGAGTCTTGGACCTGGTTTGAACTCTATCTCTTTTGCAATACCATGCCCTTCTTGAGCAATCAAGATTTGATATTTTTATCGACCGCTTTAATTGAGAAGTCTAAAGAATTTAAGGAGTTGGTACATAATCGGTTGTATATGAAGCAAGGACTCTTAAATATCTTATCAGAACTCATGGAGCGAAAACTTTTCTCATACATCCCAATCTTTGAAACTGAGTTGGAGAGCATGTTGCGTCCGTACGATGTTTTTGAGAAAGTATCGTGGCAATTTTTAAAGAAAATGAGTGTCTTTCTTCAAACCAAAGGAAGCAATCAAAAAGAGATTGAACACTTTATCCAATCTCTGCAAGTATTAGAAAATCCACAATTGCTAGCCCTCTTCGAATTGCGTTTTCAGCAATACAAAGAACTTATCGATTAATTAGAAACGGGAAGACAATCACCCACTCCGAAATAAGCAGGAGTATCAGTTGGATTTTTCTTTTCTTCATCATTATATCCCTCCTTGTTAGTAATAACTTTATTATAGCAGGGAAATAATCAAATCTACCAAAATCGCAAATAAGAAATTGCTACAAGAAAAAATGTCAAATATGCGATTTTCTAAAATAAGCTAATTTTCGTGTTATACTATCTTTATTTCATAGTATAGGAGAAAATAGAATGAAAAAGATAATCTCACGCTACTACTTGTTTATAGCTTTTCTACTAGTTATTGCTGACCAGAAGTTCAGTGGTCTAGTTTTACGCAGCAACCTTGTTACTGGTCTATCTGACTTTGCCTACTATTTGTCGGATATGATGTTGAATTTTCTTGTAGTTCTTCTTGCTTTTTTTGCTATGACTAAGTCAGGGAGATGGCAACAAATCAATAGTAGAAAGTTTAAAGGGTCCTATCTTTTCTATTCTTTTCTAGCTCTTCTTGCTTTTGTTATTTGGAATTTTGTTACATTTTTTATTTTTCCACCTACTCGAAATGAAATTTCTTATCAACATGCTGCTCCTACTTTTACAGGAGCTACGGCATTTTTGATGTATTTTTTTTATCCTGTGATTGCAGGCCCCATTTTTGAAGAGATGATTTATCGTGGATTAGTGATGACTGCTCTGGAAAAAGGGAAGAAATGGGGACTGGATGTACTCGGATCAGCTATATTATTTGGAATCTTGCACATTAGTAGTCATGGTTGGGTCTTGACAGACTTTGTCTACTATATGGGTGGCGGCCTTATATTTGCAGTCTTATTTAGAGTAACAAAGTCAATTTATTGGCCTATTGGATTGCATATAGTCTACAATGGCATTGGTCAGCTTTTGATGTTACTGTAATTTTGGTTGTTAGTAGTATCGTGGTCTATCCTTGGGGAAAGATTCCCATTTGAATTCAAAAAGGAGTTGTGATGAAAGTATTTCTTCAAAATAGAGATTTTAGGCAATTAACCATCAACCAGTGGATTTCAACGGTTGGGGATACGATTTTTTATCTGGCCTTTTTGAATTATGTGGCAGATGCATCTTTTGCCCCTTTGGCGATTTTACTGATCACGATTTCAGAAACCCTTCCTCAAGTTCTGCAAATCTTTCTGGGAGTTTTGGCGGATTTTCAACATCATCGTGTCCTAAAATATACAATGATTAGTTTTGCAAAATTTTTGCTTTACTCTATCGTTTCTTTATCACTTTCAGGGCAGTCCTTTTCCTTGTTATTAGTAGCATTTATTTGTCTGATTAACCTCTTATCTGACACATTGAGTTATTTTTCAGGCGCCATGCTCACTCCGATTTTCATTAGAATTATTGGGCAAGACCATCTGGCAGAAGCTATTGGATTTAAACAGTCAACTGTTAGTTTAGTGAAAACAATCAGTAATATTCTAGGAGGAGTCTTACTAGGTATTCTATCTATCCAGTCTATTTCCTTACTGAATGCTCTGACCTTTTTAATCGCATTTTTAGGTATTCTTTTCATAAAAACAGACCTCTTGAAAGTAGAAAAAACGATTAGCTATCAAGAAGGACTCTCTGTAAAATCCTTTTGCCAGCATCTGCTCCAATCATCAAAATTGATATGGAATATGAATAAGGTGCTCTTGGTTTTGTTTATTATCTCTATTAGTCAAGCAGTGATAAATGTTACAGTTCCTGTTTCTACTCTGTTTTTGAGGAATCAGCCCTTTTTGAATTTACAAACAGGTCAATCTCTTGCCTTGTTATCCACCCTTGAATTGTCAGCCCTTATTGTCGGAAGCCTTGTGAGTGGCTATCTGAAGAATACAATCTCCATAAAACTAGCCCTATATGCCTCGCTTATTATCCAATTACTCCTTTTAGTTGGCTTTGTGGCAGTTCGTTTTGACTGGATTCTTATCTTTAGTGCCTTGGATGCCTTTTTCGCAGGTATCCTCAGAAAAGCATGGCTGGAATTTATTTGGAGGAATTGTTACCCTCATCCTCGCTCTTACCTTGTTCTCAGGTAGCTTTATTGAAATGGTAACATTTGTACCATTTATCATTTCTTTATGGGCCTTGACAAATGGTATTACAAAAACTATCGTTGGTTTCAAGGTTCGTAAGACGGATAAATCGGTAGGTACCCCTCTAGTTTGGATGGGGATTTTAGGAATCGTAGCAGGTTTAATCATGATGGGACACCCATTGATGACCGGTCTCTATATTAGTTACACCATTGCCTTTGTCTTTATTTATCAAGGTATTGTGGCAATTGTTCAATTCTTCAAGATTAAATAAGAATAAAATGGAGTCTGTCTGATTACAATCAGCAGACTTTTTTCTCTTTCCTGAATGTGTTATAATAGTCCATGCTATGGCTGGAGCCTTTTCAGCCTACTTATACTCTTCGAAAATCTCTTCAAACTGCGTCAGCTTCTATCTGCAACCTCAAAACAATGTTTTGAGCAACCTGTGGCCAGCTTTCTAGTTTGCTCTTTGATTTTCATTGAGTATTATTAAGACAATATGAGGAGAAAGATGAAAGAAAAAGGATTTTGGGAGGGGGCGCAGGCGGCCATGCCAACGGCCCTTGGTTATGTCAGTATTGGCTTGGCCTGTGGGATTATTGGTGCGCCCTATGTGACACCTGTTGAGATGGGCTTGATGAGCCTCTTTGTTTATGCTGGGAGCGCCCAGTTTGCCATGTTGGCACTGATTGCGGTTCAAGCACCTGTGGCAGCTATTGCTATGACGGTCTTTTTGATTAATTTGCGTCTCTTTTTGTTGAGTTTGCATGCGTCAACCTATTTCCGTCATACCAGTCTCTGGCAAAATATCGGTATGTCTAGTCTCTTGACGGATGAGACTTATGGCGTTTTGATGGGCGAGTTAGCCCATACAGACAAGGTCAATCCTATGTGGATGCACGGAAACAATCTCAACAGCTATGTGGCTTGGTTTGTGGGAACAGTTGTCGGAACGGCTCTGGGTGGTCTGCTGCCAAATCCAGAAATCTTTGGCTTGGATTTTGCCCTGGTTGGGATGTTCATTGGAATTTTTGCTTCGCAATTCCAGATTATGCAAAGACGGATTCCTGTCCGCAATCTGCTCATTATCCTAGCAGTTGTTGCGGTGTCCTTCTTTTTACTCTTAACAGTGGTGTCTCAGTCGCTAGCTGTTCTGTTTGCGACCTTGCTAGGTTGTACAATGGGGGTGGTTTTAGATGGTCAGTAAGTATCTTTTATTAGCAGTTATTTTCTCTGGCTTGGTGACTTGGATTCCCCGTATGATTCCCTTCATCTTGGTCAAGTATAAGGGCTTGCCTGCAATCGTTGAGCGTTTTTTGAAATTCTTGCCTGTTTCTATTATCTTTGCCTTGATTCTTTCAAGCGTAGTGACAGGCAAGGTTGGGAGTCTTCCTCAAATCAAATGGCTGGACTTCTTAGCAGTCTTTCCAACGGCTTGGGTAGCCTTTCGCTACCGCAATCTAGTTGGAACAGTTCTCTTTGGAGTGGTCTTAACTGCAGTCTTGCGTTTGGTCTTTTAATACTCTTCGAAAATCAAATTCAAACCACGTCAGCGTCGCCTTACCGTACTCAAGTACAGCTTGTGGCTAGCTTCCTAGTTTGCTCTTTGATTTTCATTGAGTATAAATTAGCCATAAAGAAAACCTATCACAGAGATAGATATCATATAATGGCGTAAATGCTCTTTTTCTGTTAAGATTATAAGGTATTCTATTTTGGAGGAAATGACATGAAAAAAATCGTTAAATACTCATCTCTTGCTGCCTTAGGCCTTGTTGCTGCAGGTGTGTTAGCAGCTTGCTCAGGTGGTGCTAAGAAAGAAGGAGAAGCAGCTAGCAAGAAAGAAATTATCGTTGCAACTAATGCTACACCAAAACCATTCAACTATGAAGAAAATGGCGAATTGACTGGTTACGAAATTGAAGTGGTTCGCGCTATCTTTAAAGACTCTGACAAGTATGATGTCAAGTTTGAGAAGACAGAGTGGTCAGGAGTCTTTGCAGGACTTGATGCCGACCGTTACAATATGGCTGTTAGCAACATCAGCTACACTAAAGAACGTGCTGAAAAATACCTTTATGCAGCTCCAACTGCTAAAAACCCTAACGTTCTTGTAGTGAAAAAAGATGACCCTAGCATCAAATCGCTTGATGATATCGGTGGAAAATCAACAGAAGTTGTTCAAGGGACAACATCTGCTAAACAGCTAGAAGACTACAACAAACAACATTCAGATAATCCAACTGTCCTAAAGTATACTAAAGCAGACTTCCAACAAATCATGGGACGCTTGAGCGATGGCCAGTTTGACTACAAGATTTTTGATAAAATCGGTGTTGAAACAGTCATCAAGGACCAAGGTTTGGACAACTTGAAAGTGATCGAACTTCCAAGCGACCAACAACCTTATGTTTACCCACTTCTTGCTAAAGGTCAAGATGAGTTGAAAACATTTGTAGACAAACGTATCCAAGAACTCTACAAAGACGGAACCCTTGAAAAATTGTCTAAACAATTCTTCGGAGACACTTATCTACCAGCAGAAGCTGATATTAAATAATTTTTTGAAATCATCCATTCTGAATCAGGTGGGTGATTTCTCGGTTTTTAGGGATATAGTTTTAAACTATATATCTGACTACATAATAACAATTTGTGAAATCAAACAAATTGTGAGATACTAGTACGGTATTATTTTTAAGGAGAAAGAATCATGAAAATTAAAAAATGGCTTGGTGTAGCAGCCCTTGCTACAGTCGCAGGTTTGGCTCTTGCAGCTTGCGGAAACTCAGAAAAGAAAGCAGACAATGCAACAACTATCAAAATCGCAACTGTTAACCGTAGCGGTTCTGAAGAAAAACGTTGGGACAAAATCCAAGAATTGGTTAAAAAAGACGGTATCACTTTGGAATTTACGGAGTTCACAGACTACTCACAACCAAACAAGGCAACTGCTGATGGCGAAGTAGATTTGAACGCTTTCCAACACTATAACTTCTTGAACAACTGGAACAAAGAAAACGGGAAAGACCTTGTAGCGATTGCAGATACTTACATCTCTCCAATCCGTCTTTACTCAGGTTTGAATGGAAGTGACAACAAGTACACTAAAGTAGAAGACATCCCAGCAAACGGAGAAATCGCTGTACCGAACGATGCTACAAACGAAAGCCGTGCGCTTTACTTGCTTCAATCAGCTGGCTTGATTAAATTGGACGTTTCAGGAACTGCTCTTGCAACAGTTGCTAACATCAAAGAAAATCCAAAGAACTTGAAAATTACTGAATTGGATGCTAGCCAAACAGCTCGTTCATTGTCATCAGTTGACGCTGCCGTTGTAAACAATACCTTCGTTACAGAAGCAAAATTGGACTACAAGAAAGCACTTTTCAAAGAACAAGCTGATGAAAATTCAAAACAATGGTACAACATCATCGTTGCGAAAAAAGATTGGGAAACATCACCTAAGGCTGATGCTATCAAGAAAGTGATCGCAGCTTACCACACAGATGACGTGAAAAAAGTTATCGAAGAAACATCAGACGGTTTGGATCAACCAGTTTGGTAATAAGAAACAGGGAGGTGGGAGAGAAAATTCCACCTCTTGCTTTTGTATAAAGCATGGATTGTCAGGAAGAGTAGTTCATAGAAAGGTAGAGAGAATATGGTTTTTCCTAGCGAACAAGAACAGATTGAAAAATTTGAAAAGGATCATGTAGCCCAGCATTATTTTGAGGTTTTGCGTACCTTGATTTCTAAGAAGTCGGTCTTTGCCCAACAGGTGGGTCTCAAAGAAGTTGCCAACTATCTGGGTGAGATTTTCAAGCGTGTGGGGGCTGAAGTGGATATTGATGAGACTTATACGGCGCCTTTTGTCATGGCACATTTCAAGAGTTCGCGTCCAGATGCCAAGACCCTGATTTTCTATAACCACTATGACACTGTGCCAGCGGATGGGGATCAGATCTGGACAGAGGATCCCTTTACTCTTTCAGTGCGCAATGGTTTCATGTATGGGCGTGGGGTTGACGATGATAAGGGTCATATCACGGCTCGTTTGAGTGCTTTGAGAAAATATATGCAGTACCACGATGACCTGCCTGTCAATATCAGTTTTATCATGGAGGGAGCGGAGGAATCGGCTTCGACAGACCTGGATAAGTATCTGGAAAAACATGCGGATAAACTCCGTGGCGCAGATTTGTTGGTCTGGGAACAAGGGACCAAAAATGCCTTGGAACAGCTGGAAATTTCTGGTGGAAATAAGGGGATTGTGACCTTTGATGCCAAGGTGAAAAGTGCTGATGTGGATATCCACTCGAGTTATGGTGGGGTTGTGGAATCAGCTCCTTGGTATCTCCTTCAAGCCCTACAGTCTCTTCGTGCCGCAGATGGCCGTATCTTGGTTGAAGGTTTGTACGAAGAAGTTCAAGAACCAAATGAACGTGAATTGGCCTTAGTGGATACCTATGCCCAACGAAATCCAGGGGAAATCAGCCAGATTTATGGTTTGGAATTGCCTCTCTTACAAGAGGACCGCGCAGCCTTTCTAAAACGTTTCTTTTTTGAGCCAGCCCTTAATATCGAAGGAATTCAGTCAGGCTATCAAGGACAAGGTGTTAAAACGATTTTGCCAGCAGAAGCCAGTGCTAAGTTAGAAGTTCGTTTGGTTCCTGGCTTAGAACCGCATGATGTTCTGGAAAAAATTCGGAAACAGCTAGACAAAAATGGCTTTGATAAGGTAGAATTATACTATACCTTGGGAGAGATGAGCTATCGAAGTGATATGAGTGCGCCAGCCATTCTCAACGTAATCGAGTTGGCCAAGAAATTCTATCCACAGGGCGTTTCAGTCTTGCCGACAACAGCGGGGACAGGGCCTATGCATACGGTCTTTGATGCCCTAGAGGTGCCTATGGTAGCCTTCGGTCTAGGAAATGCCAATAGCCGAGACCACGGTGGAGATGAAAATGTGCGAATCGCCGATTATTACACCCATATTGAATTAGTAGAGGAGCTGATTAGAAGCTATGAGTAGAGATATTATCAAGTTAGATCAGATCGATGTGACTTTTCACCAAAAGAAGAGAACTATCACAGCGGTCAAGGATGTGACCATTCACATCCAAGAAGGGGATATCTACGGAATCGTTGGATATTCTGGAGCAGGGAAATCAACCCTTGTACGGGTGATTAACCTCTTGCAAAAACCATCTGCAGGGAAAATTACCATTGACGACGATGTGATTTTTGACGGCAAGGTGACCTTGACGGCAGAGCAGTTGCGTCGTAAACGTCAGGATATCGGAATGATTTTCCAGCATTTTAACCTCATGAGCCAAAAGACAGCAGAGGAGAATGTAGCCTTTGCCCTTAAGCACTCTGGACTCAGCAAGGAAGAAAAGAAGGCTAAAGTAGCTAAGTTGTTGGACTTGGTTGGCTTGGCGGATCGTGCTGAAAACTATCCTTCACAACTATCTGGAGGGCAAAAACAGCGTGTGGCCATTGCACGTGCCTTAGCCAATGACCCAAAAATCTTGATTTCAGATGAATCAACGTCTGCCCTTGACCCTAAGACGACCAAGCAGATTTTGGCCTTGTTGCAAGATTTGAACCAAAAATTAGGCTTGACTGTTGTCTTGATTACGCATGAAATGCAGATTGTCAAAGACATTGCCAACCGTGTGGCAGTTATGCAGGATGGGTATTTGATTGAAGAGGGCAGTGTCCTTGAAATCTTCTCAGACCCTAAACAACCTTTGACCCAGGACTTTATCTCAACAGCCACAGGTATTGATGAAGCCATGGTCAAGATTGAGAAGCAAGAAATCGTGGAACACTTGTCTGAAAACAGTCTCTTAGTGCAACTCAAGTACGCTGGAGCTTCAACAGACGAGCCACTTTTGAATGAATTGTACAAGTATTATCAAGTAACGGCTAATATCCTCTATGGAAATATCGAAATCCTCGATGGAACTCCTGTTGGAGAATTGGTGGTGGTCTTGTCAGGTGAAAAAGCAGCGTTGGTAGGTGCCCAAGAAGCCATTCGTCAAGCAGGCGTACAGCTAAAAGTATTGAAGGGAGGACAGTAAGATGGAATCATTGATTCAAACCTATTTACCAAATGTTTATAAAATGGGCTGGGCTGGTCAAGCAGGCTGGGGAACAGCCATCTACCTAACCCTTTATATGACAGTTCTTTCCTTCATCATCGGAGGTTTCTTGGGACTAGTTGCAGGTCTTTTCCTTGTCTTGACAGCGCCAGGTGGTGTCTTGGAAAATAAAGTCGTTTTCTGGATTTTAGACAAAATTACCTCCATTTTCCGTGCGGTTCCTTTCATCATTCTCTTGGCAGTCTTGTCACCCTTCTCTCATCTAATCGTAGGAACAAGTATCGGACCAAATGCGGCTATCGTACCGCTATCTTTTGCAGTCTTTGCCTTCTTTGCCCGTCAGGTACAGGTTGTCTTGGCTGAACTGGATGGCGGTGTCATTGAGGCAGCTCAAGCGAGCGGAGCGACATTCTGGGATATCGTGGGTGTTTACCTATCAGAAGGTCTTCCAGATTTGATTCGTGTGACGACTGTGACCTTGATTTCCCTTGTTGGGGAAACAGCTATGGCCGGTGCAGTTGGAGCTGGTGGTATCGGTAACGTGGCCATCGCTTATGGATTTAACCGCTACAATCATGATGTGACCATCTTGGCAACCATCATTATCATTTTGATTATCTTTGCAATCCAATTCTTGGGAGATTTCTTGACCAAAAAATTGAGCCATAAATAAAAAAGAGCTAGGCCATCTGTACATCAATTCATAGGAGTTGTCGTTATAGTCAAGACTTAAAATTCTCTGTACTAGTTGCTATCAACCGTTACTTTTAAGAGTAAGAGAGTTAAGAATTGTGGGGAGTCAATATGCAAAATCTGGGAGAAGTTTTTAAAGAATTGAGAAAGAGTCGGAATATATCTCTCCAGGAGGCGACGGGAGGAGAGTTTACTTATTCCATGCTGAGCAAATTTGAGCGTGGAGAAGCAGATTTATCCTCTATGAAATTGATTACTGCCTTAGATAACATCCACTCTGACTTGAATGAATTTATGTACTTGGTACGTGGTTTTTCTCAGAAACAGATTTTGGCTTTTCAAGAAAATCTCTGGGAACTATATGACAGAGAAGGGATTGATTCTCTCCAATCCTTGTATGAAGAGACGACTAAAAAGTACAGATCAAGTGCTAAAACAAGCTATCTTTTACAAATGATTCGTATCAAAAGCCTTCTTGTGTTTTTTGATTCAGAAATACGAGCAACGGATGAAGAACTGACTTTTCTCTATGACTATTTTTTTACTATTGATATCTGGGGAAATTATGAATTAGAACTATTTTCAACGATTTCTACTTTGTTCCCTCTGCCCCTCTATTTTAAATATTCTAGGGAGATGTTGCAAAAGACGGATTTATTAGGCTCTTTACCTAGTAACAAAGTCGCTATTGATACCATTTTAATTAATGGACTCTTTAAAGCGATAGAGGAAAAGGATAAATTAAAAGCAGACTATTTTACCTTTCAGGTTGAAAACCGCGATTTACCAGAATCTGAAGCTTATCTTAAAATCATTTATATGATTGCTAAAGGGTATTATGATACTATTTTTAAAGTAGAAAATAAGGGGCTTGAAAAAATCCAAAGAGGCATTACAATCTTACAAGATTTAGAGTATGTAGATGGTGCAAGATACTATGAAAACTATTTTGCAAGTCAGCTCTCGAATAAAGATTTGTAATATATTCCAATTACATCGACTGATGAAAAATAAATGGGTTTGTAGATGGAGTGATAAATAGCAGTATCTAGGAGCTAGAGTTCCTATTTTCAGAAAAAATATATTACAAAAAAGTGGGGAGTCCCGCTTTTTTTGTTAGACTGAATTCAATAGAATACTCTTTGAAATGTGAGAAAGGCCTGTTATGAAACTATTCTTAAGACATCATTTATTTAGAATACTGACCTTATCAAGGTTTTTGAGCTCAAGTGGAGCTTATATTTATAATCTGGTATTTATCGTTTATGCTGCGAGTCTACCCTTTAAAAATATAGCTGTATTTATGGCGAATATGATTACGATTTTACCTTTCCTATTTACTTTTTATGTTGGGATTAAGGCTGATCATACTCGGAATAAAGCAGGGACAATTATCTGGGTTGGTTGTGTGCAAAGTCTACTATTTCTTTTGATTGCTAGTGTGATTCATGACCAGAACTTCGTAACGTTTGCTTTTATCTGTATGGTTAACATCTGTTCGGATATTTTATCGGATTATACAGCAGGCCTTCGTATGCCGATTATCCAGCATAATATTTCGGAAGATAAGCTCTATGAAGCTTATTCCTTTACTCAGTTTGTTTCCTATTTATCAAATCTAGGAGGTCAAGCCTTAGGAGTATGGTTACTCACAACCAGTCATCAAAATTTTTCTTTTGTTGCAATTGTGAACGCTGGCTTCTTTTTACTATCTTCTCTTATTTTGTTCAAAAATAGAAGAGAATTGACGTATTTGTCTGTAAGTGTAGAGGATAAGTCGATTAGTTTACTCCAACAAGTTAAGGCAATCTATGCGGACATGGATGATATCTTTAGGCAGAGAGAAAGTAAATCATTGTTTAAAATGATCCTTGTCATTTTGGTAATGAATACTTTGGGAGGAGCTATTGGAGGTATTTATCACTTTTATTTATTAGACCATACTATCTATCATCTCAGCTATGCTCAAGCCCTATTTTTAATTGAATGTGTTAGCTTGGGAGGAGCTATTCTTGGTAGCCTAACTCCCCATGATTATTTTGGGAAATTGTCTTTTTCAAGCTTGTTATCGCTCAATGCAATTCTGTTTGTCTTGCTGGATACTGCTAATATTTTAGAGTTTTCTCCTCTAGTAGGTGTTGCCTGCTTAGCCTTTGTCATGTATTTGATGTCGAAATCAATGCCTAAATTAGATACTCTGTTACTGTCTAATTTGAGTGCGGATGTATTAGCTAGAAGTAATAATCTCTTGAGTATGATTTTTTCCCTAACATTACCCTTGGGAATGTCTGTATTTTCCTTCTTAGCTTTACAAGATATCAGACTTTGTTGGTGGGTGTTTTTGGTAGTGAGTGTGATAGGGCTGATTTTATCCCTAGAAAAAGGAAGTTTTTCAGGTAAAAAATTTTAACCTAGGAAGCTCAAGCTTACTAGAAGACCTTCCAGATGTGATTCGTGTGACGACTGTAACCTTGATTTCCCTTGTTGGGGAAACAGCTATGGCCGGGGCAGTTGGAACTGGTGGTATGGGTAACGTAGCCATCGCTTATGGATTTATACTCTTCGAAAATCTCTTCAAACTACGTCAGCGTTGCCTTGCCGTAGGTATATGTAACTGACTTCGTCAGTCTTATCTACAACCTCAAAGCAGTGCTTTGAGCAACCTGCGGCTAACTTCCTAGTTTGCTCTTTGATTTTCATTGAGTATTAACCGCTACAATCACGATGTGACCATCTTGGCAACCATCATTATCATTTTGATTATCTTTGCAATCCAATTCTTGGGAGATTTCTTGACTAAGTCTTGAGCCATAAATAAAAAAGAGCCGTGTGGCTCTTTTTTAGTAATCAGATTTTCTGCGCAAATTTTTTACTCAAGGCTTGTCCAATCAAAGCACCTAATAGGGCTCCGATGACAATACTTGCGATAAATAGAAGGATGGTTCCAGGGTTTGGCGCAACCATGATACGGTCGATATATTCTTGGGATTTTCCTCTTGCTAGAAGGGTTGCCATATAGGCTTTGGGCGCAATCCACATGATTAGGATTGGTCCTGATGTGCTAAAAGCAAAGAGAATGAAAGAAAGGAAGTTCTTTGTTTGGTCCTTGTATTTTCCGAGGCTAGCTACTGCATCTGCTAGGAGACCACAGATAATTCCAGGAAGGAAGGCACCGGCACCGTGTTTAGTTCCCAAGAAAAAGAGGGCAATGACAAGGCCGATAGTGGTAATGGCTCCAAAGCGCGGAACTTTTGCGACTAGGATCATATAGACGCTACCGCCGAAAAGGGCAGTAAAGGCAGGCGCATAAAACATGTTTCCAGCTTGGTCAAAGAAATTGCCCAAAAGGACACCAATCCCCATGCAGAGGAAGTAAAGAACTGCAAAAAGCAGTGTAGTTAAGATAGATTTTTTCATGAATTGTCTCCTGATAATTTTTTCACAATTCTCATTGTACCACGGTTTTATGGGATTGTAAATGGATACTAGAAGTTTTTGAAAACGCTTGAAATATGATATAATAGTTTCATAGTTATTTTTAGGGGGATATCATGGGTAGATTTTTAGACTTTGTCTTTAATCGTTTCTTTTTAGGGATGATTGCGACAGCCTTCTTTTGGCTATTAACCTTGGTAGGAGGGATTATCCTTGGTCTAGCGCCGGCTAGTGCCACCTTGATGAGCCTATATGCAGAACATGGTTACAGCTTTCGGGAATACAGTTTGAAGGAGGCGTGGTCTCTTTATAAGCAAAATTTCGTCTCAAGCAATCTGATTTTCTATAGCTTTTTAGGGGTGGATCTAGTTTTGGTCTATGGCCTGTATCTCTTGGTTCAATTGCCTCATCAGACTATTATTCATTTGATTGCGACCTTTTTGAATGTTCTAGTAGTTGCCCTGCTGTTTTTGGCTTATACAGTATCTTTGAAATTACAAGTTTATTTTGACTTGTCTTATCGAAATAGTCTCAAACTATCCTTGATTGGCATCTTTATGAGCTTAGCGCCTGTGGCCAAGGTTCTCCTTGGGACAGTGCTACTTGTGGCAATTGGTTACTATATGCCTGCCCTACTTTTCTTTGTAGGAATTGGGATGTGGCATTTCTTTATCAGTGATATGTTGGAACCGGTCTATGAAAGTATCCATGAAAAATTGGCGACAAAATAGAATGAAGCAGTTTTGGCTACATACGCTTCTAAGAACCTACAGTTCAGTTATGATGATTATTATTGCGAGTTTTGCAATCTTACTCTCTTACGCTGACTGGGATTCACGGGAAAAGGAAGCCCAGAGAGTAGCCCAACGTGTAACCACTCGAACAGTCGATGAGGTAGAGTATTATTATCGCGAGTCAGCCCAGCTAGCGCAAGATTTGGTAGCCAATCAAGACCGGATACAAGGGGTTTATAAGTACTTTAGCTTGTCAACTTCTGAGTATTTTTATTGGCTGTTGGAGCATCAAGCAGCTTCGTCAACTTCTATTTCTCTGTATGAAAACATTGATGATCTTTATGTCCAAAATGACTCTATAACGGGTGTTGCAATCGTCTTGCAGGATTTTAAAGAAGTTTATGTTTCAACAAGGGATAAAAGAAGTGGTCATGTCTTGCCAGCTGAGGCCTTTAAACCAGAGGCCAATAGTTTTGGAATTCCAGTTCTGGATCCAGCAACGGATCAATCTATAGGAGTGATATACATCTCCTTGGATCCAGAAGTTTTATATCATGCCATTGACAATACCCGAGGTCATATTCCGATGGCTGTTACTGTGACATCACCATTTGATACGGAGATTTTTCATATTGGTGAGAGGGTCAATAGGGAACATGAGAACTGGTTTGTTGGTATGACTTCTCATGGATATCAGGTTCAGGTGGCAGTTCCTAAAAACTTTGTTTTACAAGGAACAGTTGCCAGCTCTGCTTTGATTGTGGGTTTGAGCCTTCTCTTTATTGTCATTCTCTATCTGACTTTGAGGAAGACTTTTTCAAATTATCAAAAGCAGGTAGTGGATTTAGTGGATTCCATCCAAGCTATTGCCCAAGGAGAGGAAGGTCTTCGTATTGACACACTTGAAAAGGATCAGGAATTGCTCCTAATCGCGGAGACGACCAATGATATGTTGGATCGATTGGAAAAGAATATCCATGATATTTATCAGTTAGAGCTTAGTCAAAAAGATGCCAATATGCGGGCCTTGCAGGCGCAAATCAACCCTCACTTCATGTACAATACGCTGGAGTTCTTGCGCATGTACGCAGTCATGCAAAGTCAAGATGAGTTGGCAGATATCATTTATGAGTTCAGTAGCCTGTTGCGTAATAATATTTCGGACGAAAGAGAAACTCTTCTCAAGCAGGAATTAGAATTTTGTCGTAAATATAGTTATCTTTGCATGGTTCGTTATCCCAAGTCCATTGCCTATGGTTTCAAGATAGACCCAGAGTTAGAGAATATGAAGATTCCTAAGTTTACCTTACAACCGCTGGTAGAAAATTATTTCGCGCATGGTGTTGACCACAGACGGACAGATAATGTGATTAGCATCAAGGCGCTTAAACAGGCTGGTTTTGTAGAAATTTTGGTGGTAGATAATGGCCGTGGAATGTCGACTGAAAAGCTGGTCGATATCCGAGAAAAGTTAAGGCAGAGACATTTTGAACACCAAGCCAGTTATAGTGAACAAAAGCAGTCTATCGGGATTGTCAATGTCCATGAGCGTTTTGTGCTCTATTTTGGGGATCGCTATGCCATTACTATAGAGTCTGCGGAGCAAGCAGGTGTTCAGTATCGTATTACAATTCAAGATGAGTAGAAAGGGAGAAAATGTATAAAGTATTATTAGTAGATGATGAGTACATGGTGACAGAAGGTCTGAAACGTTTGATTCCTTTTGATAAGTGGGATATGGAGGTCGTCGCAACAGCCAGTCATGCCGATGAAGCCCTAGAATATGTTCAGAAAAATCCCGTCGATGTAGTCATTTCCGATGTCAATATGCCCGACAAAACAGGGCTTGATATGATTCGGGAGATGAAAGAAATCTTACCAGATGCTGCCTATATCCTGCTCTCAGGTTATCAGGAGTTTGATTATGTAAAAAGAGCAATGAACCTTAGTGTGGTGGACTATCTGGTCAAACCTGTTGATAAGGTAGAGTTGGGAAATCTGCTGGAGAAGATTGCAGGTCAGCTCGGCGAGAGAGGAAAGAAAAGTCAGATCCTCAGTCAAGATTTAGACGAGGCTGGATTTGTTAGTTATCTAGGAGGTAAGGAGAATTGGTGGATAGGCCTATCCAAGGAGAAACAAGGCTCTTTCACCATTCCCTACTATGTCTTGGGTCAAGACTGGCAGATTTTCATTTCTGACCAACCCCTAGATGGTTTAGTCGTTACTCCCTTTGAAGCTCCCTATCAAGAACACTTTGAACGCTGGAAGCTGAATGCTGAGAAAGCCCTCTTTTACGGCTCTGTAAATCTACAACGGTCTGAGAGTCTCTTTGCCTACTACGAACCGATTTATAGGGTTATCATTCAGGGGAATCTCAATCAAATCGTAGAAGAGTTAAATCTCTTGGAGAAGGTGGTTCTTGAAAATACGCCGCGTGTTCCGATTACCAAACAGCTTTTTATCCAGTTTGTCATGGATGTCTTTCATTTGTTTGAACATCTAAAGGCTGATGATTTGACGGATATTGTCAAAACGATTCATGCTATTCAAACCTTCGATGAATTGGTTCCTTATATCAAGGAAACTCTGACTCGATTCTTTGGGCAATATCGTATGAATGAAAATGTGGTTAGTGTGCTAGAAGTCATTGGGCGTGATTATCAGAAAGAACTTTCTCTCAAGGATATCAGTAAGGATCTCTTTATCAATCCTGTCTATCTGGGGCAGTTGATTAAGCGAGAAACCAATTCGACCTTCGCAGAGCTTTTAAACAAACAACGCATTAAGGCTGCTCAGCAACTTTTACTTTCAACCAGTGACAGTATCGAAGATATTTGTTATGCTGTTGGCTACAGTAATGTTGGATATTTCTATAAAGTGTTCCGAAAATTGTGCGGAAAATCGCCAAAAGCCTACCGAAAACAGGTAGAAACTACACTATAATATTTGTATCCCTTTACAAAAAGTGCTATAATATCAATAATAATATCAGGAGGTTCTATCATGAAAAAGAAACCGATTTATCTATGGGTATTACTGATTTTTTCAGCCTTACTCTCAGCAATGTCACTATTTGGAATCATATCTCCAGTACCTACTGCGGAGGCTATGAACAATCTAGAAACATCAGCATCAGGTGTTAATGCTACTTATGCTAAGGAGCTCGTTGCTTACACCATTAAGGTATCGGAGCATGGTCATTCTATCTTCAACATTCTCTTGGTTGTCTTATCTGTTATTCTGGTGGTTGTGTCTTTGGTTTTCCTTGTTCGTAAAAACATCCAATTGGCTAACTACACTTATCTTGCTTATGTCTTCGTTGCCATCGTTGGTTCTATCTACAACTTTATCGGCGTTCAGGATGCGGTTTTACTTTTTACAGACCCTAACATCCGTATGGGAGCGGAGCTTGGTGCCAAAGGTTCTGCTATTTTTGGGATCGTACTCAATGTTATCTTCCTAGCAATTGTCTTCTATAAAATGTGGCGTCAGCAAAAAGAATTGACAGAAACTCAAGAAGAGGAAGAACTTGCCTAAGAGTTGACAAAGCATAACTATCAAGATACAATCTTGGTAGTTATTTTTTATGATTTAAAAAAAGGAGGAGAACATGAAAAAAGTTTCCTTGGTCTACATCAGTCTGAGCGGAAATACGGAGAGTTTTGTGACGCGCTTGAAAGACTATCTCTTGTCCCAGTACGAGGGAATTGAGGTTCAAAAGATTCATATCAAGGATTTGGTCAAAGAAGGCCAAGATTTCTATGAAATGGACCATCCCTATGTTGCTTTTTTGCCGACTTACCTAGAAGGTGGGAATGGCGTGGATAACGGAGATGTCGAGATTTTGACGACACCAGTGGGAGATTTTATCGCCTATGGTGACAATGCTAGTAAGTGTTTTGGTGTGGTTGGTTCAGGAAATCGTAACTTTAATAACCAATACTGCCTGACAGCCAAGCAATATAGTCAACGTTTTGGCTTCCCTGTATTGGCTGATTTTGAAATGCGAGGTATGCTGGGAGATATCAAACGTGTCGCAGCGATTATCGCAGATTTGTATGAGTTGGAAAGTTAAGCTGAAACCAATCTTTCAATCATTAGAAGAAAGAACTTATTATATCCCCCTCTATAGCAGAGATGAAAATTACCTATAAAATTTTTGTGAACTATATATCAGTTTACACTAGACACAAGATATAGTATTTTCAAGAATATCAAAAAAGGCGACTTCCAAGCGGAAATCGTCTTTTAATTATTTAAGTAATTCATATTCAAAAATCTTTGGTAAAAGATAGGAGTTGTAATATTGTTTAAGTTCTTCTTTTAGAGATACAATATAACTATTTAAAATAGGATATTTATAGATGGTCGTCTTATTTTTTCCTACCCCTTCTGTCCAAGATTTATTTAACTGTTGTTCAATTTGATAAGTTCCGTAAGTGTTTTGAGGTGAAAATTCATCACACCCCTTCACTTCACTCATAATAAGCGACCATAAATTTAGCAATTTTTTTTCATCAGCATTTAGCTGATAGTTTTGTAATGCTTGAAATGCTATTGTTTTTGATTCAGGGAAATCAAGACAAAGCTCATTCCGATAAAAAACCCCATCTTGCCCTTCAAAAGATAAACAATTATTTTTGTGTGATAGACAAGTATAAAGAAGACTAGCTTTTAAAAATTCTTTATCCATAAGATAGTCATTACCTCTATCAGATGATGTAAAGTAAAAATCTTTTTCAAACCAGTAGCTTTGAGGAAACATCTTTGTAGCAAATAATGGACAGACTTTTTCAAAGTTATCTTTTGTGATAAACATACCTCTCCCATTGAAATAAGCCAATCTTCCTAAATGAAACGAAGCAGAACCTTGACAAAAATAACCGAGAACGTTTGAATCATTGTAACTAATAGTATCTTGCTTTCTAACAACTGGATTCCCTTGACTGTCACAAGAGACAATTGTATGAGATTTACCTATATATCTCTTGTTGTATGAAGAGAAAGGGCTGTTAATTTCTTTTACAGTTGAATCATTTAATTGTATTAACTGGCCATCTTTATCAATATCGTATGTCTTCAATACAAAATCTTTAGGAGGGTTATTTTTCCCATAAGACCATAGAACACAACTAATAGCTGATGGACTAGCATGGAAATGTTTTCTGTTGAAAAGAAAACCACTTTCAAAACGATGATGAGGTTTGTCTATTAGTCCAATAGATTTAAAGTATTTTACAGGAGAGAATACAATATAGCTATCTGCATCTTGCCTAAGATAATATTTAAAAGCAGACCAAATAAAGCGATTAGCAAAGTCTCTAACAGAACTAATATTACTGTTTCTAAATGTATTTTTTGCATCTTTCATTTGTGTATAAACAAAAGATTCTTTATTTCCAGTACGATGTTTATTTCCTTCTTCGTCATAATAAGCACGAATTGAAGAACTATCATCGTAAGGAGGGTTTTCAAGTAGTATTATTGTGTATTTATCATCATTTACATACTGCATAATTAAAGGATTTTCAATATAATCTTTTGTCATTGCATCTGCATTGCTGATTTTACCGTTTTCATAGATAACATTTGCTTCTGTTGGTGGAATAATATTCTTTACTCTATCACCTATTCTTTCAGATAGTACCTTGTACTCATAATATTCATAAGTGCTGATCACGCAATGTGAAATCAGTTCCTCACCGTTTTTATCAAATTCCCCAATTAGAGCAGATTCCAGATTTCCAGTACCAGCACATCGGTCTATGATAACGTAGTCATTTCCATCTGGGACTTTAGCGACTGCTTCTTTTACAAGTTCAACTGCTTTTTGGCAGTAAATTTTAGGTGTATAATACGCTCCCAAATCTTTTTTATTAAGCTTATCATTAAGGCAGTCCATAAGATATTTAAATTTTGTATTAGTTGCATGTTGGTAGCTATTTATTAAGCCTTTAAAGTGTCTGGGGTCTCTAATTTCACCGTTAATATTTATTTTACCTGTACCATCTCCTAAAAAATCCCCTTTTTTAGCAGTTGGCATTTCTCGATAGTATCTCTCAGCCCAACCAACAATACAATTTTCATCAATATCAATAGGCACATACCAATCTGTTATATTTTCAACCTTGTTGATAAGCAGTTTCTTCACTTTATCAGCATCAACTTGGTTAGAGTAGTCATAAACAGCGTGAGGGGTGACATCTTTTGAAAAAGCATCATTATCTTTTGAAGCTGAACCAATATAGATTGTTTGTATATCCTCTAAATAATCCTTTGAGTGATATTCATAAACTTTGCTACCATTCAGGTCAATTAGTAAAATCCTCGCAGGAACAGATTGCCCTTTCACCCTTAATTTTGATAGATACTTTATCGCCTGGAATAGAACCTTACCTGTATTAGTAATATTTAACTTAAATTCCAAAATATTCCCGTGATAAACACCATCTGTACTATTAACTAATATCGAATTATCTTCTAAATAAGGAATCTTGAAATTTTTAAAAAATTCAATTTGTCCTTGTTTTTCTGTCTCATAGTTCTGTTTAGGCAATGCAACCACCACCTTTCAAAACTTCTATTAAGACGGAAAAACGACAAACTTTTTCACAAAAATGTGAAAAAGCCTGTTTTAGTGCTTGACAAAAAACACGTCCGATTACATAATCAGCGTGAGCTGTGAGCTGTGAGCTGTGAGCTGTGAGCTGTGAG